>JBDTDY010000017.1:0-5947 GCA_039922835.1 Ornithinibacter sp. | reverse complement strand
GGAGCCTCGGCGGCCGGAGCGGCCTCGTCAGCAGGAGCCTCGGGGGCCGGAGCCGCCTCGTCAGCGGATGCCTCGGCCACGGGGGCCTCGTCAGCAGGAGCCTCGCCAGCAGCAGCCTCGGCGGCCGGGGCCTCCGTGGTCGGAGCCTCGGCGGGCACGTCGGTGACCTCGGCCTCTGCTGCCTCGGGGGCGCCAGCGGCAGCGGTCTCGCCGGCCTCGGGGGCCACGGCATCCGTCGTCTGCGCGGCGTCACCGGCGAGGAGCTCACGCTCCCACTCGGCGAGCGGCTCGTCGGCGACCTGGGCCGCCTCACCTTCGGCGCCTCGGGCACCCGCACGCGACATCAGGCCGTCCGCGACAGCGTCGGCGATGACCCGGGTGAGCAGCGTCACCGAGCGGATCGCGTCGTCGTTGCCGGGAATCTTGTAGTCGACCTCATCGGGGTCGCAGTTGGTGTCGAGGATCGCGATGACCGGGAGCCCCAGCTTGCGGGCCTCGTCGACGGCCAGGTGCTCCTTCTTGGTGTCGCCGATCCACACGGCGGAGGGGACCTTGCCCATGGTGCGGATGCCGCCCAGGGTCTTTTGGAGCTTGTCCCGCTCCCGCTTGAAGATGAGCAGCTCCTTCTTCGTGAAACCGGAGCCTGCCACGTCGTCGAAGTCGAGCTCCTCGAGCTCGTTGAGGCGGGTGAGCCGCTTGGAGATCGTCTGGAAGTTGGTGAGCATGCCACCGAGCCAGCGGTGGTTCACGTAGGGCATGCCGACGCGGGTCGCCTGCTCGGCGATGGGCTCCTGCGCCTGACGCTTGGTGCCGACGAAGAGGATCGTGCCACCGTGGGCGACGGTCTCCCTGACGAACTCGTACGCGTTGTTGATGTAGGTCACCGACTGCTGCAGGTCGATGATGTAGATGCCGTTGCGCTCGGTCATGATGAAGCGCTTCATCTTCGGGTTCCAACGGCGGGTCTGGTGCCCGAAGTGGACGCCGCTCTCGAGGAGCTGGCGCATGGTGACGACGGCCATCGTCGTTCTCCTTGCTCTGTGGTGGTCAGTTGCGTCGGGACCGCGAGGGTGCGGCCCCTGCCTGGCGTCTGCAACGCACCCCGCCCGTCACCCGCTGCCGGGTGGTGGGACTGCCGTGGTGCGCCCCGTGATCGGAGGTCCTACCTCGTCACACGGTGGAAGACGCGCGAATTCGACCGGCCGAAACCGGTCGTCGACCCATTCTAGGGCCACCGCGCTGCTCACCGAAATCGGTGTGCCGCCCGACCGGGGCGACGCCCCCGACGCCTCAGAGGTCGAGGCGCAGCCGCGGGCCGGTGCAGCGAGAGACGCAGATCATCATCGTCTCCCCCGCGGCCCGTTCGGCCTCGGAGAGCAGTGAGTCCCGGTGGTCGACCTCCCCGCTCACGACGCCCGTCTCGCACGTCCCGCAGATGCCCTCCTCGCACGAGGTCTCGGGAAAGATCCCGACCCCTTCCAGGGCCCGCACGATCGAGGTGCCGACCGGCACCGGCACGGTGACTCCGCTGCGCACCGCCTCGACGTCGAAGGCTCGTTCGGAGTGCAGTTGCTCGGTGGTGGCCTCCACCGCGACGAACCGCTCCACGCGCAGGGCCTCCACCCACGACTCCATGGCCCCGTGGAGGGCGTCGAGCATCGCTGGCGGACCACAGGCGTGCACGGTGGTGCCGGGCTGCGGTGCCCCGAACTGCTCACCGAGTGGCATCAGGCCGGCCTCGTCCTGCGGGTGCAGCGTGACCTTCCCGCTGTATGCCGTGAGCTCACTGAGGAACGCCATCGAGCCCCGGCTGCGCCCCCCGTAGAGCAACGACCAGTCCACCCCCTGCGCCTCGCACTCACGCACCATCGCGAGGATCGGCGTGATTCCGATCCCGCCCGCGACGAAGCGGAACGGCCCGGTGCCAGCGAGCGCGAACGCGTTGCGCGGTCCGCGAGCACCCAGGACCGTGCCGGGACGGACCCTCTCGTGCACCGCCGCCGACCCGCCGCGACCGGCATCCTCGCGCAGCACGGCGACCCGCCAGGCCTTCCGGTCGGAAGGGTCCCCGCACAGGGAGTACTGCCGGGTCGCCCCGCCCGGCAGGTGGAGGTCGATGTGCGCGCCGGGTGCCCACTGCGGGAGGTCGGCTCCTCCGGCATCCTCCAGGAGCACCGACACCACCCCCTCGGCCTCCCACCGCACCTGGCGCACCAGCAGGGAGAGGTCGACCTCCGGACCCGCCTGAACCGCACTCACGGAACCCACCGAAGGGGTAGTGCACCGGTGGGGGCGAGCCGCACGACGCTGGCCCGCGACCCCTCCTCACCACGCAGGACCAGGGCTTCGGGCTCCTCCCCTTCGACCACGAAGACGTCTCCTCGCTCCAACCACCGGTGCCAGGGGCCGGTGGCGTCACGCACGAGGTGACGTCCCTCGGTGCCGACCACGACGATCTGCTCCCCCGGGGACCGCTCCAGCCGCAGGTCCCGTGCGGTCTCGACGACGTCGTGGTGCGCGGTGACGTGCTCGGGCGCGGTCTCGACGCTCACCGACCAGCGATCCTCCGGACCGACGCGGCTCACCGACCAGCGCCAGGGGTCGCCTCGCTCCGGTGAGTCCGGGCAGGCTGCCAGCACCCGGGGGCCCGTGGCACCGTCCGGGTGCTCGACGCCCGCACGCACAAGCATCCACATCTCAGCGGGTCGCGGGCTCGGTCGCGCGCTGCGCGGAGCCGGAAACGGCCTGCGCGGCCTCGGCGTCCTTGAGCTTCTTCATCAGGCGCCTGGCCTTCGCCACGCCCGCGTCCTGCGCGATGAGCACGTCGTGCTCGGTGGGTGGCCGGCTGGAGAGGCCGATCTGCTGGAGGCGCAGCGCGTCGGCATCCTCATCCAGCACGGTGCCCAGCCCGACCCGGAGGTCCTCGGTCGCCTGCTCGTCCTCGATCGCGAAGTTGCGCGCGAAGCAGTAGTAGTACCAGCAGGTGGTCTCGTCGATCGGGGTGATCGCGTTGAGCACCTTGATGAGCAGGCCCTCCTCGCGCGGCCTGCCCACGGGGGTGATCCCCGAGTGCAGCGTGTGATGACTCGGCAGTCGGAACTCGGTGGCGTGGAACCGATCCCACGGGCCGCTGACCCCCATCGTCGAGGCGTAGAGGGGCGGTGCCTCGACACCGGGCATCAGCCGGTCCACCACGACGGTGTCGCCGGTGACTTCGACGGTGATCCCGTGCTCGTAGATGTAGTCGTCTCCGACAGTGCTCTGGTGCAGGAAGGACTCGTGCGTGAGGTCGAGGAGGTTGTCGTGCACCAGGTCGGCGCTGCACTCAAAGAGGTAGGAGTGAGTCACGGCGGCCCACGAGGGGTCGTCCATCCAGTGCGTGTCAGGCACCTCCTCGGGGTCGGCGGCCTCGGCCTCCCCGGTCCACACCCACACCCAGCCGTCCTTCTCCGTCACGGGGTAGGAGCGCACCCTGGCCCGTGCGGGCACCGTGGACTGAGCAGGCACCCGCGTGCAGACGCCATCGCAGCCGAACTGGAAGCCGTGGTAGCCACACTCGATGGAGTCCCCCAGCACCCGGCCCGCGGACAGCGGGAAGCCGCGGTGGGCACACCGGTCGGCCAGTGCCACGGCGGTGCCGTCCTGAGCCCGGTAGAGAGCGATCGGCAGTTCGCACACCGTCCGCGCCACGGGGTCTCGGGTGACCTCGTGGGACCACGCCGCGACATACCAGGCATTCAGGACGTAGCTCATGAGTCTCCCTTGACCGGTCTTTCGGATAATGTATTCACTGTATCCAATAAAACCACCAGATACAATGGACCGTGTGACCCCTCCTGCCCAGCGCGGACCCTCGACCTCCCCCGGCGGTTCTCAGCCCGCGGGCCCGATGCAGGCGCAGAGCCGACAGACGATGGGCGAAGCGGCCTACCAGCGCCTCCGCGACGAGATCGTCGACGGCACCAGGCCCCCGGGCTCCGCACTCATCCAGCTGCAGCTCGCGGCAGAGCTCGGCATCTCGCGCACACCGCTCCGGGAAGCCTTGGGTCGCCTGACCCATGAAGGGCTGGTCCTGTGGGAGCCGGGCAACGGTTACGTCGTCAAGAGCCTCTCCCCCGCGGCCGTCACCGAGGTGCACCAGGTGCGCGAGCGCCTCGAGACCCTTGCCCTCCAGCTCGCCTGCGGCCGCCTCAGCGGGGTGGAGTCGGCGCGGGTCCGCCTCCTGATCGAGCAGATGCGCGAGGCCGATCCAGGTGATGCGCAGGAGCAGTACGAGCTCAACCGGCAGTTCCACCAGGCGGTGGTGGCGCCGTGCGCCAACGACTTCCTCCTCACCATCCTCGACCAGCTGTGGGACCACCCCGTGTCGAGACGGATCACCCGCTCCTACGTGCACGACCCCACCAACGTCGCGAGGATGGTCACCGAGCACGAAGAGATCCTCGCCGCGTCCCTGGCCGGTGACACCGAGCGCCTGCTCACGCTGTCCGTCGCGCACCTGACCGAGGGATACACCGAGGCCCGCGTCTCCGCCGAGCTCACCTGACCTGCACGGCATACCCTCGGCGCATGACCGGACCGCTCGGAAACCCCGCCCTCGCACCCTTCGGGACCTCGATCTTCGCGACGATGACAGCGCTGGCCCAGGCGCACGACGCCATCAACCTGGGCCAGGGCTTCCCCGACACCGACGGCCCACGCGAGGTGCTCGAGGCGGCTGTCGACGCGATCCGTTCAGGGCGCAACCAGTACCCCCCGGGCACCGGTGTGCCGGAGCTGAAGTCGGCGATTGCCGGGCACCAGAAGCGGTTCTACGACCTCGAGGTCGACGCCGCGTCGGAGGTGCTCGTGACCGTGGGCGCCACGGAGGCCATCGCTGCCACCATGCTCGCCCTGGTGCGGCCCGGCGACGAGGTCGTGACGTTCGAGCCCTACTACGACTCGTATGCCGCGACCATCGCGCTCGCGGGCGGGGTGCGTCGCACGTCGGTGCTGCGCTTCCCCGACTTCGCCGTCGACGAGGACTCGCTGCGAGCGGCGTTCTCCGACCGGACGCGGCTGGTGCTGCTCAACACCCCGCACAACCCGACGGGCAAGGTCTTCACCCGGGCCGAGCTCGACCTGATCTGTTCCCTGGCACGAGAGCACGACGCCTGGGTCGTCACCGACGAGGTCTACGAGCACCTGCTCTTCGACGGTGCCGAGCACCTGCCGGTCGCCTCACTGCCCGGGATGCGCGAGCGAACCCTGACGATCTCCTCCGCGGGGAAGACCTTCTCGACCACGGGCTGGAAGGTGGGCTGGGTCAGTGGACCGGCCGAGGCGGTCGCGGCGATCTTCGCCGTCAAGCAGTTCCTCACCTTCGGCTCGTCGGGGCCGTTCCAGCCGGCGGTCGCCGTCGGCCTCGCCCTACCGGACGAGACGTATGCCGGTCTGGCGCGGTCGATGCAGGCCAAGCGCGACGTGCTCCTGGAGGGGCTTGCGCGAGCCGGCCTGAAGGCCTCTGTGCCGCAGGGGACCTACTTCGTCATCGCGGACGTGTCCCCGCTCGGCGCCACGGATGCGCTCGAGTTCTGCCTCGACCTGCCCGCTCGGATCGGCGTCGTGGGCATCCCGGTGTCGGTGTTCCACGACGACGAGGAGGCAGCGCGCACACTCGTGCGCTTCGCGTTCTGCAAGGACGACGAGGTGCTCCGGGAGGGGTGCGCTCGGCTGGGCACCCTCGCCACCGGTCGTTGACATTCCCAACCCCCGGGACCGGTCCGTCCACAGGTGGGTGACGGAGACGCAGTGGTCCACAGGGGATGACCTCCCCCTCGACTCCGAGGCGACCGGCAGCGCAAGGTCTTCCCATGTCGCTCCACGTCCTCCTCGCCGTGAGCCTGGCCGCCACTGCCACGGTGGGCGCCAGGCCACTCACAGCCCAGGACGGTCAGACCCTGGCGCT
>JBDTDY010000016.1:0-3941 GCA_039922835.1 Ornithinibacter sp. | reverse complement strand
CTCGTCGCCGGCGCCGACACGGTGATGCTCGGGTCTCTGCTCGCCGGCTGCGAGGAGTCCCCCGGGGAGCTGGTCTTCATCAACGGCAAGCAGTTCAAGGCCTACCGGGGGATGGGTTCGCTCGGCGCGATGTCCTCGCGCGGCAAGAAGTCCTACTCCAAGGATCGCTACTTCCAGGCTGACGTGACCTCCGACGACAAGATCGTCCCCGAGGGCATCGAGGGCCAGGTCGCCTACCGCGGCCCGGTCGGGGCCGTGGCCCACCAGCTCATCGGTGGGCTGCACCAGTCGATGTTCTACGTCGGGGCGCACACCGTGCCCGAGCTCAAGGCCCGCGGCCGCTTCATCCGGATCACCACCGCCGGCCTGCGTGAGTCCCACCCGCACGACATCACCGGCGTCGTCGAAGCTCCGAACTACTCCCAGGGCTGAGCGCTCACCGAATGGTTGCTGCGGCTACCGTCGGTGCCATGAGCGCAGACGAGCAGGGCCAGGTGTCGGAGGTCCAACGGATGGACCCCAAGGACGCAGACACACCCATCAGCGACGACCAGGCCGTGGCCGGGCAGCCGGACGGTGAGTCCGGGAGCGTGCAGGAGGGGCCGACGGGCCCGAACGCGCGGGTTGCGTCCGCGCAGGACTGAGCACGAGCGGCTCCTCGCTCCAACCGGTGTGTCAGATCCGCCCACGGATGCCGGATGCCGTGGCACGCTCAGGGGGCCCCGCTCGCCCCCTTTCCCAAGGAGTCCACCGTGTCCGACCTCCCCGTCGTCGCCGTCATCGTCGCCAAGCCGGGGTCGGAGGGTCCGGTGCGCGAGGCTCTCCAGTCCCTCGTCGAGCCCACCCGCGCGGAGTCGGGCTGTCGCAGCTATGAGCTGTACGAATCCGCAGCAGCGCCTGGCACCTTCGTGACCGTCGAGTCGTGGGAGGCGCAGTCAGACCTCGACCAGCACATGGCGAGCGAGCACATCGCGGCCGCCCTCGGCGCCACCGCCGACCACCTCGCCGTGCCCCCGGCGATCCACCCGCTCAGCGCGCTCTGACCGTCTCGCGGTAGGACACCAGGGTCGCGCCGCCGTCGGCGCTGCGGTCCACGGACGTGGCCGCGAGCACGGCCCGGACGATCGCGACCGTCACGCAGTCGGCGGCGGCCGTCTGCAGCTCGACCTCGTCGAGCCCCGAGACCGACGGCCTCGCCCCTGTTGCGAGGGTGAAGACCGTGTCGCCGTCATAGCCGGTGTGCACGGGTGAGAGTGCCCTCGCGAAGCCGTCGTGGGCCACGCCTGCGAGCTTCTGGCACGCGGCCTTGGTGAGGCGGGCGTCCGTCGCAACAACCGCGAGGGTGGTCGCCCGGCCTGCAGCGAGGGCGGTGGTCTCTGCCGCGCGAGCCTGCCAGTGGGCCTTCACGGCAGCGGCATCCGGGGTGGGCAGGTCCACGAGATCGTCTGCGCGGGCCAGCCCGGCGCCCAGGAGGGTGCCACCGACGGCCATCGGGGACCCCACCGAGTTCACGACGACCAGGGCGGCGACAGTGCTTCCCGAGGAGAGCAGCGCGGATGCCGTGCCCACGCCCCCGCGCATCCCACCGGCCACCGCTCCGGTCCCGGCACCGACGGAGCCCTCGGTCACCGGCCCGCCTGTGGCTCGTGCGTAGGCGTCGGCCCCGTCCTGCGGTCCGGGGTGGTGCAGCCAGACCCCCGCGCGACCGAGGTCGAAGAGGATCGCCGCAGGGACGATCGGAACCCGCTGCGGGGGTGGCCCGACCGGCCAACCCAGCCCAGCGGCATACACCTGGGTCGCCACCCCGTCAGCGGCAGTGAGGCCGAAGGCGCTGCCACCTGCGAGCACCACCGCGTCGACCGCATCGACGAGGCTACGGGGATCGAGGAGGTCGGTCTCGCGGGTGCCCGGCCCTCCGCCGCGCACGTCGACTCCGCCCACCGTGCCGGGCGGTGGGACCACCACGGTCACGCCGGTGAGCCAGCCGGGCTCTTCCCGGGTCGTGTGGCCGACACGGATGCCGGTGACGTCGGTGATGGCGTTGTGGGGGCCGGGCCGCATGATCCCAGCATGGCGGATGCCGTCCCCGCGGACGCGGGGACCGGCACCAAACCCGTGCGACGGAGGGGTCAGTGGAGCATGACCGGGGGCGCGACCTCGGCGGCTTCCTCGTCGTCGAGGAGGTGGGACTCCTCGTGCTTGCGGGGCAGGAACGCTCCCGGGATCAGCGTGAGCGTCACCAGGATGGCCGCCACCCAGAAGGTGGTGCTGAAGGCACCGGCCATCGCCTCGGACACCGCTGACATCAGCGCCGCCATCCCCGCCTGGAGGTTGTCCCCGAAGGGCGCCAGCACGTCGGCGACGGCGGGGAACTGAGCGAGCAGGCCCGGCACGGCATTCGGGTCCGGCGCGCCGCCCGAGGCCTCGGTGAAGCCTTGGGCCTGGGTGAGCAGCTCGTTGTTGTTCAGGCCGTTCGTCAGCACGACCGACATGATCGCCACACCGATGGAACTGGCGATCTGCTGGCTGATGTTCAGCAGCGTGGAGCCGCGGGCCACCTGGTGGGCGGTCAGTGTCTTCAGCGCCGAGGTCATCAGCGGCATCATCGTCGCACCCATGCCCAGCCCCATGACGAAGAGCACGATGAGGATGTAGGTGTAGCTCGTCGTCGCGCTCAGCTGGGTGAGGGCGAACATGCCACCGGTGATGAGCAGCAGCCCCACGGGGACGATCCGCCCCACCGGGAGCTTGTCCACCAGGGCACCAGCGATCGGCATGGTGATCACGGCACCGAGGCCCTGCACGGCCATGAGCCAACCGGCGTTGACGGGGGACTCACCGCGCACCTGCTGGAAGTAGGTCGGCACCAGGAGCAGCCCGCCGAAGAAGGCCGCCGCGAAGAGGAACATCGTGACGATCGAGAGGGTGAGGTTGCGGTTGCTGAAGAGCCGCAGGTCCAGCAGGGGGTGCTTTGGCCTGAAGCTGTAGACGACGAACGCCGCGACCATGGCCAGCCCGATGGTTCCGGGGAGCACGACCTTCGCCGCGAAGAACGTGCCCTCGCCGGGGATCGAGGAGATGCCGTAGAGGAAGAGCGCGAGACCGGGAGACATCAACGCCATGCCGACCCAGTCGAAGGACTCCGAGGGAACGGGCCGGTCGTTGGGTAGGACGAACCAGGCATACGTGATGGCGAGGGCGCCGATCGGCACGTTGATGAGGAAGATCCAGTGCCACGAGGCGTTCTCGATGAGCCAGCCCCCGAGGATCGGTCCGAAGATCGGACCGAGCAGCATCGGCACACCGAGGATGGCCATCAGGCGCCCCATCCGCTGCGGGCCGGCAGCGCGGGTCATGATCGTCATGCCGAGCGGCATGAGCATGCCGCCGCCAAGGCCCTGGAGCACGCGGAAGGCCACCAGCATCTCGATGCTCGAGGCCGATGCGCACAGGGCTGAGCCCAGGGTGAAGAGCAGCAGGGCGAGCATGTAGAGGCGCTTGGTGCCGAACCGGTCCGCGGCCCACCCCGTCAGGGGGATGACCGTCGCGAGCGCAAGGGTGTAACCGGTGACGGTCCAGGCGACGGCGGAGTAGGCCAGCGGCTCACCACCGTCGGCGAAGACCCGCTGGAACGTCGGGAGGGCGACGTTGACGACGGTGATGTCCAGGATGGACATGATGGCGCCGAGCACGACGACACCCGCGACCTTCAGGACGGCACCGTCGATCTTGTCGGGGTACTCGGGCGGCGCGAGGTGCGCGGGGGCAGTTGACACGTGGGCTCCATGTCGAGAGTGTCGGAAAAGGTGGTCAGTGCCGCGTCGTCGTTGGACGTCAGCCACCCGGCGCGGAGGGTGGGCGACCTTGTCGAGGAAAAGTCTGCACCAGCCCACCGACAGGGCGAGAACGGCTTTCTGCCCCTCGGCATTCCCCCAACGGCA
>JBDTDY010000015.1:0-4902 GCA_039922835.1 Ornithinibacter sp. | reverse complement strand
TGGGGTTGCGCGGGCTCACCCACCGCGCCGTCGACGCCCGCGCCGGCCTGGCCCAGGGCACCTGCTCCGCCTACCTGCGCACCCGCCTGGCGCTGCTCGAGGCGCTGACCGAGCACGTCGGCGGCATCCTGGCCCGCGACGTCAACGAGATGGCCGCGAGGCTCGCTCCCCACGCGCACGACCACGACGCGGTCGTCCAGGCGGCGACGGAACTCCTGCTGGGGTGGCTGGGAGACGTCGACGTCGTGCGGGCCCAGTCCGAGCTGGCTCTCGAGGCGACCCGGCGGCCCGAGCTCATGGTGGTGTTCGACCGGTGGCGCCAAGGGCTCGTCGAGGTGGTCGAGGCCATGGTGGCTCGTAGCGGCGCCCCGGACCCCGCTCGGCGCGCTGCCATCGGCGTGGCGGCGCTCGAGGGGGTGCTGGCGGCCGCGAGCCGACTTCCTCGAGCGGAGCGCGCAGACTTTGTGCGGGCGGCGGTCCCGGTCGTGGTCCTGGGTCTGCGCGAGCACGGCTGACTCGCCGCGCTGCTGGGGCGACACCTGCTGCACCGGTCGGCCCGCTCGTCCTACCATGGGCGCCCCCGACCAGATGTGGAGCTCCACGGTGTTGACCAGAGCGGGCCGAGCAGTGCTCGGTCTCACGATCGCGACCACCCTCGGCGCCCTGGGGGCGTGCAGCGGCGAGGCGCCGGCGCCTGCGCCGTCAACAGCCGGCGCGGCGACCGCCTCTCCGGGTCCGAGTGAGTCCCCGTCGCAGGAGGCCCCGTCGATCGCGGACACGTTCCGCGCCGTGCGCACCGCCGCACTCTCGGCGGAGTCGGCGCGCATCGAGGGCACGCTCCAGCGGCAGGGCAAGCCCCTCGGCCTCGAGGTCGAGGGTGCGGCCGACGGCAGCAACCAGCAGCTCTTCCTCACCGTGCAGGACGGTGGGCGCCCGGAGGTGCTCACCGTCGGCGAGGACTACTGGCTGGGTGGGGACGAGGCGTTCTGGGCCGAGCAGACCGGCGACCCTGCTGCGGGGAAGTCGATGGTGGGGACGTACGTTCCGATCGGCAAGGCCGACGCCGAGGAGCTCGGGTCGTTCACCCTGCGCAGCATCCTGACCCAGAAGTTCGCCGAACCTGCCTTCTCGGCGATGGAGACGAGCACCGACGCAGTGCGCACCGACGAGGTCGGTGGCTCACCGGCATACGTCCTCGATGGGGCCGGCGGGGCGCAGCTGTGGGTGGCTGCCGACGGCAGTGCCACGCTGCTGCGGCTCGTGGGCTCCAGCGATGATCCCGCAGACCTTGCATTCTCGCTGTGGGACCGGGCGCAGACCTTCACCCCCCCGCCGCCCTCGAGCGTCGTCGAGGAGGGCTGACGCCCGCGTCCGTGCCCTAGGACTGGTATGCCGGGTGGCCGCGTGACGCTCGCCAGCGACGCACCCGCAGCGCCATCCAGATCAACAGCCAGGCGAGCAGGGCCAGAGCCACCACCACCAGCACGGGCGCGAGGATCGCGATGAGGGACAGCCCGATCGAGGCGCCGTCCTCGATGGTCGAGACGACCGGCCCCCCCAGGCCTGCGGTGCCGACGTTGACGACGGGTCGGGCCGCCATCTTCCCGGTGTGCACGATCCCCGAGACGACGATGCCCAGGGCCACCGGCGCCCAGGGGTTCTCGGCCATCCACGTCGAGTTGTCGAGCTGCGAGGCCGCGGTGGTCGCCGCGAAGATCAGGCCGCCCATCATGGGCCGGATGAAGGTCTGGATCGCATCGTTGACGGTGTCCACCGCGGGGATCTTGTCGAGCACGACCTCCGCGAGCAGCAGCACGACGCCGATGCCGATGGCCCAGTCGCTCTCGATCCAGGAGTAGCCACCAGGCAGCGTGATGAGGTCGGTGAACCGGGCGATGAACGCCACGACCAGGAACGGGACGTAGGCGTTGAGCCCGGCCGCGGCCGAGAGGCCCATGCCGGTCAGGGCTGCGATCACGGGGCACCTCCAGTCTGTTCCGAGAGGCGGACGCCTCAGCCGAGGTTCAACGTCCGTCCCCGCGAGAGTAGTCCCGCGCGGGTCGCGCCCCGGGGATCTCTGACGCAGCCGGCCCGGGTGGGGGAGGGCCCGTCGTGACAGGGTGGCCCCGTGATCTCGACGGTCGGGTTGTTGCTCGCTGCGGGTGCGGGGCGGCGGATGGGCGGGCCCAAGGCGTTGCTGCGACTGCACCCCGACGGACCGACGCGCGTCGAGACCGGCGTCGCACAGTTGTTGTCCGCCGGGCTCGGCCGCGTCGTCGTCGTCGTCGGGGCCGGTGCCGAGCAGGCGGGTCCGCTGGCCGAGGCCGCGGGAGCCGAGGTGGTCCGCGCGCAGGGGTGGGGCGAGGGAATGGGCGCCTCCTTGCGGGCCGGTCTCACCCACGTGCGCCGCTCCGAGCCCGTGCCGACCAGCGTGCTCGTGACGCTCGTCGACCTCCCCGACGTCGACGAGCAGGTGTACCGGCGCGTGCTGCGCTGGGCAGGCTCCCCGGCCGTCCTGGCGCGGGCGGCATACGACGGGTCTCCCGGACACCCCGTGCTCCTTGGCAACAGCCACTGGGATGCCGTGCTGGAGGGCGCGGTCGGTGACCGCGGCGCGCGCGGGCACCTGGAGTCCCACGACGTCGAGCTGGTGGAGTGCGGCGACCTCGCGACGGGCCGGGACGTCGACACCGTTGCCGACCTCGACGGGGGATGATGGCTCGGTGAGCACGCGACGACGCTGGCCGGGGCGGGTCTACGACACGGGCAGCGAGCCTGACCCGCGCTTCTCCCTCGCCAACGAGCGCACCTTCCTGGCGTGGGTGCGCACCGCGCTGGCGCTGCTGGCCGGGGCTGCCGCGCTCGACGCCCTCGACCTCCCCCTCGACGACACCGTCCAGGGGTTGTTGGCCGCACTGCTCGCGATCTCCTCCCTCCTCACCGCCGCGGCGGCGTGGTGGGGCTGGGCGCGCATCGAGCGGGCGATGCGCGAGGACGAGCCGCTGCCGAGCAATCCAGCGATGGTCATCGTCGTGGTGGCTGTCGCGGTGGCGGGTGTAGCCATCGGGATCTCCGCCCTGGTGCGGGGACCCGGTTCGTGAGCGAGGTGACGCGCGACCGCGGGGCCCAGCAGGAGCGCACCACCCTCTCCTGGCGCCGCACGGGTCTGGCCCTGACCGTCGGCGCCCTCACCATCGGCCGGTTGACGCTCGACAACCTCGGCCCCGTCGTCCTCGTCCCGACCGTGCTCGCCGCGGCCTTGGCCCTGTGGGTCGTCGTCGCGGCGCTTCGCACCCGACGGCTGGCGCGGCCGCACCCGGACGAGCCGTCCTTCTCCGTCCTCGCCGACGGCCGGCTCCCCGCGGTGGTCGCCGCGGTCGTGGGAGCTCTCGCGGTGGGCGAGCTGCTCTCGTCCGTGGTGAAGCTCGCCTGACCGAGTGCTTGGCGTGGAGGGCCGCGTCGGCAATGCTGGCGCCATGGACCCGCGGACGACGTTCGGATCGGCAGACGACCTCGCCAGTGCCCTCGCCGAAACGGGGTACCTGTCCGACGACGCCCTGAGCACCGTCGCATGGCTCTCCCTGAGGCTGGGGCGGCCACTCCTCATGGAGGGTGAACCGGGCACCGGAAAGACGGCTCTCGCGGAGGCGCTGGCGGAGGCGATGGACCTCCCGCTCATCCGGTTGCAGTGCTACGAGGGCATCGACGCGACCCAGGCGCTCTACGACTGGGACTTCCCGCGGCAGATCCTCCACGTGCGTGCACTCGAGGCGGTCGAGGGGGCGGCGAGCGACGTGCGGGAGGTGGAGGAGGGCCTCTTCGACGAGCGCTTCCTGCTGGCCCGGCCGGTGCTGCGCGCGCTGCGTGAGTCCCCCGCGGTGCTGCTCATCGACGAGGTCGACCGCGCCGACGACGAGTTCGAGGCGTTCCTCCTGGAGGTTCTCTCGACCTGGCAGGTGACCATCCCCGAGCTGGGTCCGATCTCGGCGTCAGTACCCCCGGTCGTGGTGCTCACCTCGAACCGCACCCGAGAGCTCCACGACGCCCTCAAGCGCCGCTGCCTCTACCACTGGCTCGAGCACCCCGGCATCGCGCGCGAGCTCGCGATCCTGCGCACGCGCGCACCGGAGGTGAGCGCGGCGCTCGCCGAACAGGTCGTCACGCTGGTGCACGCCATCCGCGCCGACCGCGACATGATCAAGCCCCCGGGGGTCGCGGAGACCCTCGACTGGGCCCGAGCCCTGCACGAGCTCGGCACCCGGGAGCTCGACACCGAGACGGCGGCCACCACCCTCGGCGTGGCGGTGAAGTATCGCGAGGACGCCGAGCGGGTCCGCAAGGCCCTCGACGTCATGCTCACCCGATGACCGATCGCGGCGGGCCCGGTGGGCCCGGTGAGCCGGGGCGCGGCCCCGACGAGGTGCTCATCGGCTTCGCGCGGGCCCTGCGCGCTGCCGGGGTCGCGGTGACTGCAGACCGTGAGCGCACCTACCTCGAAGCCGTGTCGGTGGCGGGGCTGCACGACCAGCCTGCCGTCTACCACGCGGGCCGGGCGACGCTCTGCGGCTCGCCTGCGGACCTCGAGCGATATGACCTGGTGTATGCCGCGTGGTTCGGCGGGGAGAAGGCCGGCACCAAGGCGCGCAACGCGTTCGCCGCATCGGTGGCACAGGCGGGGCTGACCGCCTCGCAGGGTGGCGCGGCCGAACGGGAGGACTCCGAGGAAGTGCACGCCACTGCCAGTGCCACGGAGGTGCTGCGCCACCGCGACGTGGCGACCTTGGACCGGCGCGAGCGCGAGCAGCTGGCTGCTCTCTTCGCCTCGCTGCACCCCAGTGCGCCGCGCAGGAGGGCGCACCGATACGCCCCCCACCGGCGGGGCACCGTCGACGCGCGACGCAC
>JBDTDY010000014.1:0-5629 GCA_039922835.1 Ornithinibacter sp. | reverse complement strand
GCCGCAACGGCGTCCGTCACACGCCCCAACCACCCGGCCGGGACGTCCTCCTTCAGGCCCCCGACCCGGTTGAACATGTAGTGCATCCGACCCCCGGAGGCCTCCTCCATCACGGCCTGGAGCTCTTCGCGCTCCCGGAAGGCGTAGAAGACGGGCGTGATCGCACCGAGCTCGAGGGGGTAGGAGCCGAGGAACATCAGGTGCGAGAGCACCCGATTGAGCTCGGCGAGGAGCGTGCGCAGCCACACGGCACGCTCAGGGACCTCCATACCGAGCATGGCCTCCACGCCGAGCACGACCCCCAGCTCGTTGGAGAACGCCGAGAGCCAGTCGTGACGGTTCGCGAGCACCGTGATCTGGCGGTAGTCACGCACCTCGAAGAGCTTCTCCGCGCCGCGGTGCATGTAACCGATGATCGGCTCGGCCGAGATGATGCGCTCGCCGTCGAGGACGACCCGCAGGCGCAGCACGCCGTGGGTCGCGGGGTGCTGCGGGCCGATGTTGAGCACCATGTCGGCCGTGGCGAGGCCACCCGCGCCGAGACCGACGTCGAGGGTGCGCTGCTGGCCGTCAGGGGTCACCGGGCCAGTGTGCCCCACGGCGTCGCCCCGGAGGGAGGGTCAGCAGCTGGCGAAGGTCTCACCGCTGGTGGCGTAGCCCGCGTCGTCGAGGGTGAGCAGCACCAACCGGTCGGCCTCCGGGGCCGCCGCCAGCGCGCCCGCGTCCACCGACATGGTCTGCAGCGGTTCGCCGGCGGCGACGCAGTGGTTCAGCAGGAAGGTCGTGCCCTCGCGAACCGGCACCCGGAAGACGACCGTGGAGTTGACGTTCTTGTAGGGGTTCTTCTTCAGGTCGTAGGCGGCGACCGTCAGCCCCGTTTTCGCGAGCTCTGCATCGTCCACTGCCGGGTCGGTCCACCGGTCGATGACGAGCACGTCGGTGCCGCCGACGGTCTTGGCGCTCTTCACGAGCCCGAAGTCGAAGCTCCTGCCGAGGACGTCGCTCTTGACCGGGTCGGCCTGCGCGGTCGGTGAGGCGGAGGGGGTGGGCGAACTGGGGGCGTCCGGGGCTGCGGGCGACGGCGTGCCGGTCACGGTGACGACGACCTCGGGCCTCGTGCCCGAGGTGCCACAGGCTGCCATCGATGCACAGGTCACGAGGGCGGCGAGTGCCAGGGCAGGACGCGGCAGGTGGTGTCTCATCGCGATCAACGGTGTCACGCGGTGGGGCCCGGAGTCACATCGAGGTGCGCCGCAGGATCCACCAGAACCCGCCGAGGCCGTCGAGACGCGTCAGGGCGCCCTCGCTGGATGCGCGCGCGACTGCCGCCAGGTAAGCGGGCGCGTCTGCGCCGGCCAGTGCGGTTGGCGGGAGCCGGCCGGTGAGGCCCAGCCCGCGCAGGGCGTCGCGTTGGGTCAGCACGTCATCGGCGGTCAGGGAGTCCACCGCGACGTGGGCGGTGAGGTCGCAGGTGCCGTCGGGCACGGCCGCCACCAGGTCGCCCAAGTGGTATGCCGCGAGCGTGCCGTCGGTGGGGCGCGCGGCTGCCGTGTGCCCGTAGTCGATCGCGACGGCGGTGCCGCGCCGGATGCGGGAGAGCAGGTCGCCCCACGCCAGGTCGCGGGCCAGCCCGATCTCCACCCGGGAGCCCACCGGCAGGTCGTCGAGGGGCCAGTGCCGTGCACACCAGTCGAGCTCCTCCCGGGTGGGCGCCACCGTGGTGGAGGATCCGATCGGTCCTGACGTGGCGGATCCTCCACCGGGGCGTCCCTCCGCGCCGGTGACGGGGTCGACGAGGACCACTGCGAGCGTGGCGGGCGCCACGACCTCGGCAATCGTGCACGGCACCACGTCGAGCCACTCGTTGGCCACGACGAGCACGTCCTCGAGGCCGCTCAGGCTCTCGGGCAGCGGCGCCCCACCGGGGGAGCGGACCCACGAGACGGCATCCGGAAGGCCAGGCGGGCGCCCCACCACGTCGACCCCGGTGAGGGCGAGGTCCGGGCGTGCGGCGTGCAGGTGCGTCAGGAGCTCCCCGCGACCGCACCCGAGGTCGATGACGTGGGTGGCGCGCTCTCGGTCGGCCAGGGTCGAGATGGCGCGGGCGAAGGATGCGCCGGTCGAGCCGTGCGTCGCGGTGCTGAAGTGCCCTGCGGGGCCGGCCGTCGAGCGATAGAAGCCCTCCGGCCCGTAGAGGGCGTGCTGCCACGCCTCGCGCCACGGGATCACCCGTGCACGCTATCTCCCGATGGCCCGCAGGGATGGCCACCCGGTAGCCGTGTGAGCACACGACTCGGCAACGGCGGTAGCGTGCTCGTTCGTGGATGGCATCGAGCACCCGGCGCGCCTCACCGTGGGCGTGGTCGGCGCAGGACGGGTCGGCGCGGTGCTGGGTGCTGCCCTCGCCCGGGCCGGCCACCAGGTCACCGGGGTGTATGCCGTGTCGCAGGAGAGCCGCGCTCGAGCGGCGGACCTCCTCCCCGGAGTGCCCGTGCTCGACGTGCCGAGCGTCGTCGCAGGGGCCGAGCTGGTCGTGCTCGCCGTGCCCGATGACGCGCTCAGGCCCCTCGTGGAGGGGCTCTGTGCCACGTCGGCCTGGCAGGCCGGCCAGATCGTCGTCCACACCAGTGGTCGCCATGGAGTCGCGGTGTTGGAGCCCGTGCGCGAGCACCACGTGCTGCCGCTGGCGTTGCACCCCGCGATGACGTTCACCGGCACGGCGATGGACCTCGAGCGGCTCGTCGAGTGCGCGTTCGGCGTGACGGCCGACGAGGCGCTGCGCCCGGTCGCCGAAGCACTCGTCCTCGAGATGGGCGGCGACCCGGTCTGGGTCGCCGAGGGTGACCGCACGGCATACCACCTGGCTCTGGCCCACGGCTCCAACCACCTCGTCACCCTGACCAGCGAGGCGCTGGAGATCCTCACCCGTGCCGGGGTGCCCGAGCCTGCTCGCATCCTCGGTCCGTTGATGCGTGCTGCCCTCGACAACGCGTTGCGGCTGGGCGACGGTGCCCTCACCGGGCCGGTCGCGCGCGGTGACGTGGGTACGGTGGAGCACCACCTGCGAGAGTTGGACCGGCTCTCCCCCGAGATCCGGCGGACCTACGTCGCACTCGCCCGTGCCACAGCGGTGCGCGCGCTCGACAGCGGACGCCTCCGCGCCGCCGTCGCAGAACCCCTCCTCGACACCCTCGCCGACCAGGAGCCCTGAGTGAGCACAGCCGCATCACCTGCCACCGCACCCGTCGTCGCGCACACTCGGGCGGATCTCATCGCGGCTCGAGAAGCCCTCTCCAGCCGCGACGTCGCCGTGGTGATGACAATGGGGGCCCTGCACGAGGGCCATGCCCAGCTCATCGGTGCAGCGCGGAAGCGCCATGACCACGTCATCGTGACGATCTTCCTCAACCCCCTCCAGTTCGGCCCCAAGGAGGACCTGTCCCACTATCCGCGGACCTTCGACGCGGACATGGAGATCTGCACCGCCGCAGGGGTCGACATCGTCTTCGCGCCGACGCCCGACGTCATCTACCCCGACGGAGAGCCCGGGGTCCGGGTCGCTGCCGGTCCACTGGGGGAGGTGCTCGAGGGAGCCTCTCGCCCGGGGCACTTCGACGGCGTGCTCACCGTCGTCGGGAAGCTGTTGCACCTCACGGCTGCGCGGAGCGCCTACTACGGCCAGAAGGACGCACAGCAGCTGCTGCTGATCCGCCGGATGGTGGGTGACCTGGACTTCGCCGTCGACATCGTGTCCGTGCCCACGGTGCGCGAGGAGGACGGGCTCGCGATGAGCAGCCGCAACACCTACCTGACCGACTCCGACCGTGAGGTCGCGCTCTCGCTGAGCAGGGCTCTGCGCGCAGGGAGCGCCGCGGCGTTCTACGGACCGTCGGCGATCCGCCGTGCGGCGCGCGAGGTGCTCGTGGAGGAGCCGTTGGCCCTGGTCGACTACCTCGTGCTGGTGCACCCGCACACACTCTCCGACGTGCCCGAGTGGTATCGCGGCGAGGCACTGCTCGCGGTCGCCGCTCGGGTCGGCACGACCCGCCTCATCGACAACTCGCCCGTGATGGTCGGCCCCGGCGGGGGTGCGCTGGAGGTGTTCTCCGACGTGCCGCACGCTCGCGCCGACGTGTGAGAAGAACCGGTATGCCGTCCGCGCCCGTGGTCCTGCCGCGTCGCCTCACCGCCAACCCGCCGGGCTGGACCACCTCGGCCGACGTCATCGTCGTCGGCTCGGGCATCGCGGGGCTGACCTGTGCGCTGCGGTTGCGCGAGCGGGTCGACCGGGTGCTGCTCGTGACCAAGACGGTGCTCTCGGCGGGGTCGACTGCGTGGGCGCAGGGCGGCATCGCGGCGGCGCTCGACCCCGAGGACACACCTGAGGAGCACCTGGTGGACACCCTGGTGGCAGGGGTGGGGCTGTGCGACGTGGCCGCGGTGCGCGCACTGGTCACCGAGGGACCCGAGCGCGTGCGCGAGCTCGTCGCTCTCGGTGCGGAGTTCGACAGGGACGACGGGGGGGAGATCAAGCTGACCCGGGAGGGGGGCCACCACCGGGACCGCATCGCGCACGCGGGCGGAGACGCGACGGGCGCCGAGATCTCCCGGGCGCTGATCGCCGCGCTGCACCGGGTGCTCGACGACCCGGGCATCGAGGTGATCGAGCACGCCCTCGTCATCGACCTCCTGCAGTCGCAGGACGACGCGGTGTGTGGGGTCACCCTGCACGTCATCGGTCAGGGGCAGGTCGACGGGGTCGGCGCGGCATACGGTCGTGCCGTCGTGCTCGCGACCGGTGGCCTTGGGCAGATCTACACGTCGACGACGAACCCGCCCGTGGCCACCGGGGACGGGATGGCGGCCGCGCTGCGGGCGGGGGCGCGGGTCACGGACCTGGAGTTCGTGCAGTTCCACCCCACCGTGCTGTTCCTCGGCGAGGGGTCGACCGGGCAGCAGCCGCTGATCTCCGAGGCGGTGCGAGGCGAGGGGGCGTTCCTCGTCGACGACGCCGGGGTGCGCATCATGGAGGGGCGCCACGAGCTGGCCGACCTCGCGCCGCGCGACGTCGTCGCTCGGGCGATCCTCGGGGTGATGCGCGAGCAGGGCGTCGACCACGTCTGGCTCGATGCCCGTCACCTCGGCCGGGAATTCCTGGAGAAGCGTTTTCCCTCGATCGTCGCTCGCTGCGGGGAGCTGGGGTTCGACCCGTCCACCGACCTGCTCCCGGTGGCTCCCGCGCAGCACTACGCGTCAGGCGGGGTGGAGACCGACCTGCTCGGACGTTCCTCCCTGGAGGGGCTCTACGCCTGCGGCGAGTGCTCCTGCACGGGGGTGCACGGAGCCAACCGGCTGGCGTCGAACTCCCTCCTCGAGGGGTTGGTGTTCGCGGCGCGGATCGCCGACGACATCACGCAGCGGATCGCCGCCGGCGCCCTGCCGGAACGAGCGCCCGTGACGCACGACGACGAGACGCACGACGTGATCGACTCCACGGAACGCCTTGCAGTGCAGCGGGCGATGAGCCGCGGGTCCGGCCCGGTGCGCAGCGCCGAGTCGACGGACCAGACCCTCGATGCCCTGGCAGTGCTGGCTGCGCTGGCACCGACCGAGGCCGAGCCCGGCCCGG
>JBDTDY010000013.1:0-12186 GCA_039922835.1 Ornithinibacter sp. | reverse complement strand
GCGGCCACCTTGGAGGCGGCGATCGGGCCACTGTCCGCACCCGCACCGAACGAGGTGACCGGGGAGAGTGACCTGCGCCCCGCGGGGCAGCGCCGCGTCGAAGCACTGACCGCGGTGTGCCAGCGTTCGAGTGCGTTGGATGCGGGCGGGAAGGGCTCCGACGGTGCAGGCGCCTCCAACGCGGCGCTGCACGTGAGCGTCGCCCTCACGGACCTGCAAGCCATGACGGGGTCCGGCGAGGTCATCGGGTCCACCGCGACCGGGACCATCTTGTCCCCGGAGGTGCTGCGCAGGATCAGTTGCGAGGCGGACCTCATCCCCTACGTACTCGGCACCGCGGGGGAGGTCCTGGACCAGGGGATGGTGGTGCGGTTGTTCACCCGCGCCCAACGCCGCCGGCTCTGGCGGCGGGACCGCGGGTGCACCTACCCCGGGTGCACCGCACCCGCAGCCTGGACCAAAGCACACCATGTGCGGCACTGGGCCGACGGCGGTCCCTCAGACCTTCACAACGCAGCCCTGCTCTGCCAACGCCACCACACCCTCGTCCACCAGCGGCGACTCTTCGCGAGCGTGCGGGCCACACCAGACGAGCTGGGTCGGTACGTCGTGTGGGACCTGGTCCCCGGCTCCTACGACCAGCACCTTGCCGACATCGCCGCGCAGAGATCCGCGAACGACCCACCACCACTGACACCGAACCGACTCACCGCGCTGCTCAAGATCGTGACCGGGAGAATCAGCGATAAGCACCCCGATGATGACGCAGACACGCTGGAACAGGGCTGGGCGGCATACCAACTCTCAGAACACCACGACACCGCAGCCTGCGCCGACGCCGACCTCCACGACCAGATCTGGACCCCACAACTCATCGAAGAGCTCGAACACCTCACCCTCCTGGGCCGCGCCAGCTGAGATGCGACCGAGAAGCCTCAAGGCATCGTCCGGACGGGCCGGTTCGGTGCAGGGCCGCGCTGCTGGGATGATGTCGTCCATGTCTCCAGGCGTTGACGGGCTCGCATTCACCAAGGGGCACGGAACGGAGAACGACTTCGTCCTCGTGCCCGACCTCTCAGGCACTCTGGGGCTGACGGCTGCCCGGGCACGGGCGCTGGCTGATCGCCGGGCCGGCATCGGTGGTGACGGCGTGATCCGTGTCGTTCCCACGGAAGCCGCTGACGAGCCAGAGGTGCGCGAGCAAGCACAGCGTGCGTCGTGGTTCATGGACTACCGCAACGCCGACGGAAGCATCTCGGAGATGTGTGGCAACGGCACCAGGGTGTTTGCTGCGTTCCTCCGCCGGGAGGGTCTGGAGACCGGCGGGGAGTTCGCCATCGCCACCCGCGCCGGCACCAAGCGGGTGCGCACCGACGGTGACGGGTTTGCCGTCGACCTCGGGCCGTGGAGCCTGCGCGACAGCGAGACCGCCGAGCGCGACGGCTTCGACGCCCTGGTCCACCTCGACGACGGCGACCCCTACTCCGCCCTGAGCATCGACCTCGGGAACCCGCACACCGTCGTCGCGCTCCCCGAGGACGTCGACCTCGATGCACTCGACCTGACCCGGGCACCGATGGTCAATCCCGCTCCCGCACACGGCACCAACGTCGAGCTGGTCCGACCCCTGGGCCCCGGCCACATCAGCATGCGGGTCCACGAACGCGGCGTGGGGGAGACCCGCTCCTGCGGCTCGGGCGCCTGCGCCGCCGCCATCGCGACGAGCTTCTGGGCCGGGTCGCACGACACCGGTGCCTCGTGGGTCGTCGACGTCCCCGGAGGCCGGCTCCGCGTGCGCCTGCTCCCGGACCGAGGCGTCGAGCTCGCCGGGCCCGCGGTGCTCGTCGCCGACGGGGTGGTCGACCTCAGGTCGCTGCCGGCCTGACCTGGAGCACCCGGAAGCCCTTGCTCGAGGAGAGCCGGGTGCACGGCATCCCCAGCTCTGCCTCGATCCACCGGTGCAGGCTGTCCGCGCCGAGGTTCTTCTGCACGACGAGCTGGGCCACCCCACCCGGCGCCAGGCGGGGGAGCCAGGTGCGCAACAGGTCGTGAAGAGCGGCCTTGCCCACCCGGATCGGTGGGTTGGACCAGATGAGGTCGAAGCGCACGTCCGGTGGGATGCCGTCCGCGGGTGTCGCGATCACCCGGGCCAGGCCCAGGGTGCGGGCGTTGCGGGCCGTGAGGTCCAGCGCCCGCTCGTTGACGTCCACGGCATACACGGTGGCCCCTGGCGAGCGCAGGCCGAGGGTGAGGGCGATCGGTCCCCAGCCGCAGCCCAGGTCCAAGAAGGTGCCCGCGGTCGGTGGCGGCGGCGCCTCGGCCAGGAGCACGGCGGTGCCCTTGTCCAGGCCAGCGTGGGAGAAGACGCCCCCGGCGACCTCGACCTCGAGGTCGCGCCCCGCGAGGTGCACCCGCATCCGGCGTCGCTCGTCGTCGCTGGCCGGGCTGGCCGTGAAGTAGTGCTCGCTCTCGTCCATCGCAGGGTCACGGTAGCGGCCGGGCGGAAGAAAGCGGTCGCCACCCCGCGTTCATCGGTGAGACCCTAGGGAGAACATGACTGCACGACGAGACACCCTTTCCGGGCGGGCCGAGGCGCTCGCCGACGAGACCACCTTCGACGACTCGGGGTTCGCACTCGAGGAACCCGGCTACGACGGCCAACAGCTCGAACGCGAGGAGCGGGCGGCGCTGCGGCGTGTCTCCGGCCTCTCCACCGAGCTCGAGGACGTCACCGAGGTCGAATACCGCCAGCTGCGCCTCGAACGGGTCGTCCTCGCCTCCGTCTGGTGCGAGGGCACCCTCGTCGATGCCGAGAACTCGATGAAGGAGCTCGCCGCCCTCGCGGAGACGGCTGGGTCAGAGGTGCTGGCCGGGGTGATGCAGCGGCGGGCCAACCCCGACCCGGCGACCTACCTCGGCAAGGGCAAGGCCGCCGAGCTGCGCGACATCGTCATCGACGAGGGCGCGGACACGGTCATCTGCGACACCGAGCTGGCTCCGAGCCAGCGGCGCGCCCTGGAGGACGTCGTCAAGGTCAAGGTCATCGACCGCACCGCCCTCATCCTCGACATCTTCGCGCAGCACGCGAAGAGCCGGGAGGGCAAGGCCCAGGTCGAGCTGGCCCAGCTGCAGTACCTGTTGCCGCGGCTGCGCGGCTGGGGTGACTCGATGTCCCGCCAGGCCGGCGGGCAGGCCGCCGGTGGCCAGGGCATGGGCTCGCGCGGACCCGGTGAGACCAAGATCGAGCTCGACCGTCGCCGGATCAACACCCGCATGGCCAAGCTCCGGCGGGAGATCAAGGAGATGAAGACGGTCCGCGACACCAAGCGCGGCAGCCGTAGGGCGAATGCCGTGCCGAGCGTCGCGATCGCCGGCTACACCAATGCGGGCAAGTCCTCGATCCTCAACCGGCTCACCGGTGCGGGGGTGCTCGTGGAGGACCAGCTGTTCGCCACCCTGGACCCCACGGTGCGCCGGTCCGAGACCCCGGACGGCAGGCTCTACACGCTGACAGACACCGTCGGGTTCGTCCGCCAGCTCCCCCACCAGCTCGTCGAGGCGTTCCGCTCCACCCTGGAGGAGGTGGCCGAGGCCGACCTGCTGCTGCACGTCGTCGACGGCTCCCACCCCGACCCCGAGGGGCAGATCTCGGCGGTGCGCGCGGTCCTCGCCGATGTCGAGGCGACCGACGTCAGGGAGGTCATCCTCATCAACAAGGCCGACCTCGCCGACCCCGAGGTGCTGGACCGGTTGCGCAGGCACGAGAAGTACTCCCTCGTCGTGTCGGCCCGCACCGGGGAGGGCCTCGATGCGCTGCGCGACCTCATCGCCGACGAGCTGCCCCAGCCCGACGTCGCGGTCGACGTGCTCGTCCCCTACGACCGTGGGGACCTCGTGAGCCGCATCCACGAGACCGGCGAGGTGCTCGGGAGCGAGCACCTGGGGGAGGGCACCCGGATCACCGCGAAGGTCGGCCCCGACCTGGCTGCCGACCTCTCCGCCTTCGCGGTCTGACGCCCCTCACCGATCCGCCTGCACGAACGACCCGCTGGCCGGTGGCGCGCGGGTAACCTCACGCGGGTGCAGAGGGCGCCACGGGAGATCTCGACGAACCGGCTGGTCCTGCGACCCCCGGACCGGGCGGATGCCGCGCTGTGGCGGGGTCTCAGCGGGGCGCCGGGAGCGGTCCCCGTTGCGTGGGGGACCCTGGAGGACTGTGTCGGGCGGTGGGAACGCACCGGGTTCGACTTCGGCATCATGCAGGAGAACAGCACGCGCGCCGGGGTGGGCATCGGCGGGATTCGTCACTCAGACGGCGACTCGCTGACCCTCGCCTACAGCCTGCGCGAAGACGTGCGCGGGAGGGGCCTGGGCACCGAGGCAGGACGGGCCTGGACCGCGCACGCGCTGGAGTGGCTGCCTGCCCTACCGCTCATCGCACCGCTGTCCGTCGAGGACCCGACGTCGGTGCGTATCGCTGTCGGCTCCGGCCTGGAGCCCATCTCCGCGGACACGTGGAGCGGCCCCTTGCCCGCGGTGGCGGGCGCAACCTGTTACGTCGCCCCGAAGGCGGACACCCCGACCTGGCTCGACCCCACCACGCGCTCGTCGGTGCTCGACCTGTGGTGCGCCGTCAACGATGCGGGCGGCGCGGTCGGGTTCCTCCCCGGCGCCCCACGGCACGAGGTCCTCGCGACGCTGACGAGGCACGAGGACGCGATGGCGGCCGGGACCACGACGGCGGTGCTCCTGCGCGCCCCGGACGCGACGGTCGTCGCGATGGGTTTCCTGGTGGCCGGTCACAACCCACTGCTCTCCCACACCCGCACGGCATACCGGGTGATGACCGACCCGAGTCGTCGTGGACGGAACCTCGGCCGCCTGCTCATGGCCGCGATGCACCGCGTCGCGCGGGAGCAGGGTGTGGAGGTCGTCGTGCTGGACGTGCGCAGTGGCCTGGGGACCACGGGGTTCTACGAGGGGTGCGGTTACGTCGAGGTGGGCCGGGTGCCGGGGATCATCCGGGTGGCCCCGGGCGATGACCGTGACAGCGTCATCATGGCGCGGCGCCTGGACGGGAAGCCGATGGTGGCGGACGGTCGCGCCTGAGCGTCTCGGCCCCGAGCGTCTCGGCCCTGTGGGCTCGGCTCCTGCGTCTGAGCCCCGTCGGCTCAGCTCAGGCCGATGATGCGCCCGTCGTCGTCGACGTCGATGCGCTCGGATGCCGGGACTCGGGGCAGGCCCGGCATCGTCATCACCTCACCGGTCACCATGACGACGAAGCCCGCCCCCGCTGAGAGCCGCACCTCGCGCACCGTCACGAGGTGACCGCTCGGGGCACCGCGCAGCGTCGGGTCCGTCGCGAACGACATCTGGGTCTTGGCCATGCACACCGGGAGGTGGCCGTGACCCTCGGCCTCGATCTGGGCGAGCCGTCGGGCGGCCCGAGGCTCGAACGCCACCCCTGACGCGCCGTAGACCCGGGTGACGACGGCTTCCGCCTTCTGCGTGAGGGTGAGGTCGTCCTCGTAGGCGAACTGCAGCGTCGTGCCGGCGGCGGCCGCGGCCTCCGCGGCCTCGACGACGCCGCGTGCCAGGGCTTCGGCCCCCGACCCGCCCTGGGCGACGTGGGTGGACTCGTAGGCGCTGACACCCGCGGCGGCGCAGAGGTCGATGACGGCAGCCACCTCGGCGTCGGTGTCGGTGGGGAATCGGTTGATCGCGACCACCGTGGCCAGGTCGTGCACCTCGCGCAGGGTGTCCAGGTGGCGGCGCAGGTTCGGCATGCCGCCGCGCACGGCATCGACGTCCTCGGTCTTCAGGTCCGCGACAGCGACCCCGCCGTGGTACTTCAGGGCACGGACGGTCGCGACCACGACGGCTACGGCCGGGCGCAGTCCCGAGACCCGGCACTTGATGTCGAGGAACTTCTCGGCGCCGAGGTCCGCACCGAAGCCCGCCTCGGTGACCACGTAGTCGGCGAGCTTGAGGGCGGTTCGGGTCGCGATGACCGAGTTGCACCCGTGCGCGATGTTGGCGAAGGGACCGCCGTGGACCAGTGCAGGGGTGTGCTCCAGGGTCTGCACCAGGTTCGGCGCCAGCGCGTCGCGCAGCAGCACCGCCATGGCCCCCTCGGCCTTGAGGTCGCGAGCGGTCACCGGCGCCTTGTCGCGGGTGTGGGCCACGACGATGTCACCGAGGCGGGACTTCAGGTCCGGGATCGACTCGGCGAGGCACAGGATCGCCATGACCTCCGACGCGACGACGATGTCGAACCCGTCCTCGCGGGGGTATCCGTTGGTGACGCCGCCGAGCCCGACGACGATGTCGCGCAGCGCGCGGTCGTTGAGGTCGACGACCCGCTTCCAGGTGATGGTGCGCAGGTCGATGCCGAGCGCGTTGCCGTGGTGGATGTGGTTGTCGATGAGGGCGGAGAGGAGGTTGTTCGCCGCAGCGAGCGCCGCGAAGTCACCCGTGAACGCGAGGTTGATGTCGGTCATCGGCACGACCTGCGCGTAGCCGCCACCCGCGGCCCCGCCCTTGATGCCGAAGACCGGCCCCATCGACGGCTCGCGCAGCGCGACCATGGAATCGACCCCGATGCGCTGCAGGCCGTCCGCGAGCCCCACGGAGGTCGTCGTCTTGCCCTCGCCGGCCGGGGTCGGGGACATGGCGGTCACCAGGATCAGCACCCCGTCGGGCCGATCGGCCAGCGAGGCGACGTGGCGCAAGGTGATCTTCGCCTTGTCGTGGCCATAGGGCACGAGGGCGTCGGGGGGGATGCCGAGCCGGTCCCGCGCGAGCTCCAGCACCGGCACGAGGTGGGCGGCCTCGGCGATCTCGATGTCGGAGGGGAAGGGGGTCGTGGTCTCGACGTCGATGCTCACCTGCTCATCGTGGCACTCCGGCAGCGCGCAGGTGTGCAGGTGGTCAGATCACGCCGAGGGCGAGCATCGCGTCGGCCACCTGGATGAAGCCGGCGGCGTTCGCACCGACGACGTAGTTGCCGGGGGAGCCGTACTCCTCCGCCGTTGCGGCACAGCGGTCGTGGACTCCCTTCATGATCTCGGACAGGCGCTCCTCGGTGTAGTCGAAGGTCCAGGAGTCGCGCGAGGCGTTCTGCTGCATCTCCAGCGCGCTGGTTGCGACGCCACCGGAGTTGGCGGCCTTGCCGGGGGCGAAGAGCGCGCCGGCGCCCTGGAGCGTGGCAACCCCTTCGGGAGTCGTCGGCATGTTGGCCCCCTCGGCGACCACCCGGCATCCACCGCTCAGCAGGGTGGCGGCGTCCTCGCCGGTCAGCTCGTTCTGGGTCGCCGACGGCATGGCCACGTCACACGGGACGCTCCAGATCCGCCCGGTTTCGGCATACCGGGCAGCTCCCCCCCGGGCCGTGGCGTAGTCGCTGATCCGGGCGCGGCGGGTCTCCTTCAGCTCCTTGAGCAGCTGGAGGTCGATGCCGCCCTCGTCGACGACGAACCCGTCGGAGTCCGAGCAGGCGATGACCGTTCCCCCGAGCTGGTGCACCTTCCCCATCGCGTAGATCGCGACGTTGCCCGAGCCCGAGACCACGACGCGCTTGCCGTCCATGCTCTCCCCGCGAGTGCGCAGCATCTCCTCCACGAACCACGCCGTGCCGTAACCGGTCGCCTCCTTGCGCACCAGCGACCCGCCCCAGCCGACCCCCTTCCCGGTCAGCACGGCCGACTCGTAGCGGTTGGTGATCCGCTTGTACTGACCGAAGAGGTAGCCGATCTCGCGCGAGCCCACCCCGATGTCCCCGGCCGGCACGTCGGTGTACTCCCCGATGTGCCGGTAGAGCTCGGTCATGAACGACTGGCAGAAGCGCATCACCTCGGCGTCGGAACGGCCCTTGGGGTCGAAGTCCGAGCCACCCTTGCCGCCGCCGATGGGCAGCCCGGTGAGGGCGTTCTTGAAGATCTGCTCGAAGCCGAGGAACTTCACGATGCCCAGGTAGACGCTGGGGTGGAAGCGCAGCCCGCCCTTGTAGGGGCCGAGGGTGGAGTTGAACTCCACCCGGAAGCCGCGGTTGATCCGCACCGCTCCGGTGTCGTCGACCCACGGCACCCGGAAGACGATCTGGCGCTCCGGCTCGCAGATCCGGTCGATGATCGCGGCCTCGGCATACTCCGGGTGCTTCGCGATGACCGGCCCGAGACTGTCCAGCACCTCCCGCACGGCCTGGTGGAACTCGGCCTCACCAGGGTTGCGCTGCAGCACCTGCTGGTAGATCGGTGCCAGCTTCTCGTCCAGGGCGGCCACGGGGCTCCTTCTCGGCAGGGGGTGAACTCGGCAGGACCACCTCGGCTTCGAGGGTACGTGGGCTCCTCCGACACCCCGGAACCTGTCCGGATGCCGTCGACGCGGCGGCTGTCCCGGGACGGCATACCCTGCTCTGGTGCCCTCCCTCGACGACCTCCTGCACGCCGCCGTGGGCGCTGTGGGTGGCACCGAGCGGCCCGGGCAGGTCGAGATGGCCCACGCCGTCGCCGACGCGGTCGACTCCGGGGGGCACCTCCTCGTGCAAGCGGGCACCGGCACCGGCAAGTCGCTGGCCTACCTCGTGCCGGCGGTGCAGCACGCGATCGACACCGGCACCCCCGCTGTCGTCGCCACCGCAACCCTGGCGTTGCAGTCCCAGATCGTCGACCGTGACATGCCGCGCCTCGCGGAGGCCCTCGCCCCCCTGATCGGGCGCAGACCCACCTATGCGCTGGTCAAGGGGCGGCGCAACTACCTGTGCGTCCACAAGCTGGAGGGGGGTTTCCCCGACGACGACGCAGACACCCTGATGTCGGTGGGCGCCGTGGACCAGCAGGCCTCGCGACTGGGGCTGGAGGTCGTGCGGTTGCGCGAGTGGGCCGAGCAGACCGAGTCCGGTGACCGGGACGAGCTGGTGCCCGGGGTCGGTGAGCGGGCCTGGCGCCAGGTGTCCGTGAGCGCGGAGGAGTGCCTGGGCAGCCGCTGCCCGATGGTCTCGGAGTGCTTCGTGGAGCGCTCGCGGGAGGCGGCACGAGGGGTCGACGTCATCGTCACCAACCACTCGTTCATGGCGATCGACGCCTTCGAGGGGCGCCAGATGCTGCCCGAGCACGATGTGCTCGTCATCGACGAGGGCCACGAGCTGGTCGACCGGGTCACCTCGACGATCACCGACGAGGTGACGCCCGGCATGGCCCGGGCCGCCGCGAAGCGCGCAGGCCGGCAGGCTGACGCCTCCGAGACGCTCGAGGACGCGGCGGACCTGCTCGAGTCGGTGCTCGAGCCGATGGTGGAGGGGCGGCTGACCGGCATCCCCGATGCGTTGGCCATGGCCCTGGGGCGGGTGCGCGACACTGCGAGGGCGGTGCAGAGCGAGCTGAAGCCGGCTCCGGGGGAGGAGCCCGACGGTGGTCGCCAGGTGGCGCGGGCCGCCGTGGACGAGGTGTTCGAGAACGCGTCGCGCATCCTTGAGGAGCGCGACCTCGACGTCGTCTGGGTGAGCAAGGACCCGCGGCGCGGCCCGGTGCTGCGGGTGGCGCCGATGAGCGTGGCGATGCTGGTGCGCGACAAGGTCTTCGAGAACCGCTCGGTCGTGCTCACCTCGGCCACCCTCGAGCTGGGCGGCAGCTTCGACGCGGTGGCGGGCACGATCGGGCTGCGCGGCGAGGGCGCCCCGACGTGGCGCGGCCTCGATGTCGGCAGCCCGTTCGACTACCCGGCGCAGGGGATCGCCTACGTGGCCAAGCACCTGCCCGCACCGGGCCGCGACGGGCTCGCCACGGAGACCCTCGACGAGATCGAGGCACTCGTGCGAGCGGCCGGCGGTCGCACCCTCGGCCTGTTCTCCTCGATGCGCGCGGCCAAGGAGGCCACCGAGGCGATGCGCGAGCGCTTCACCGAGGGCGAGATCGCCTTCGCGTGCCAGGGCGAGGACCAGATCAGCACCCTGGTGCGGCAGTTCGCGCGCGAGCCGCGCACCTGCCTGTTCGGCACCCTCTCGCTGTGGCAGGGCGTCGACGTGCCGGGCAGTTCCTGCCAGCTGGTGATCATCGACCGCATCCCCTTCCCGCGACCTGACGACCCGCTCGCGTCGGCCCGGGCCCAGGCCATCGCGCGGATGGGCGGCAACGGGTTCATGGCGGTCTCGGCGACGCACGCGGCGCTGCGGTTGGCGCAGGGTGCCGGCCGGCTGATCCGCCGTTCCGAGGACCGTGGGGTCGTCGCGTTCCTCGACAACCGGATGATGACCGCCCGGTATGCCGGGTTCCTCCAGCGCTCGCTGCCCCCCTTCTGGCCCACGGCAGATCGGGAGATGGTGCTCTCGGCGCTGCGCCGGCTCGACGACACGGCGGAGCCGCCGCTGCCCGTCGCGGAACCGGCGATGCGCGGGCTGACCGGGGCGCTCGCCACCCCGACGGGCGCCACCGAGGCCGGGGCGGACACGGCATCCCCCGCCCCGGCGGAGCGGCCCGTCGCCGAGGACCCGCCACCCCCGGAGTCCTCGCGCACCGCGGTGACGCACGGGCACGCGTGGACCGAGCAGGAGGACGAGGAGCTGCGCGACGGGGTCGAGCTCGGGCTCAGCCTCGAGGAGCTTGCCGAGTCGATGGAGCTCCCGGGCGAGGCGGTCTCGGCGCGCCTGGCCGGCTTGGGCCTGGCGCCCGGCTCGGGACCCACCCTCACCTTCGACTGACCCCGACTTCTTGCGCCCCAGCCACGCTCGGGTCGGCGAAATGGGGGGTGCGGCGTGGCTGGAGCGCAATAAGTCGGGGGTGGGCGGGGGCGTCGGGGCGTCGTGGCAGAGTGGCGCGGGTGAGCGACATGGTCGAGGTGCACCACCGGGTGCCCCCCTACGTGCTCATCGCGGGGCCGGAGCAGGTCCTGGCGGAGCGGGCGCTGGCCCACACCCTGGACGAGCTCAAGGTCACCCACCACGACCTCGAGGTGATCAGGCTGTATGCCGCGGCCTACGAGCCCGGTGAGCTCACCCTGCACGCCAGCCCGTCCCTCTTCGGCGGCGCCAAGTGCATCGTCGTGCACGATCTCGACGAGGCGCCCGATGACCTGCAGACCGACCTGCTCGCGATCCTGGCGTCGGCGCCCGACCCCGACCTCACCCTCGTCGTGCTCCACAAGTCCGGCGCCCGCGGGAAGAAGGTCCTGGACACCCTGCGGGGTTCGGGGGCGCGCGTCATCGATGCGCCTGCCATCAAGAGCGACCGTGACAAGTCCGAGTTCGCGGCCCACGAGTTCCGTCAGGCCCGGCGCAAGGCCACCGGCGAGGCGGTGCAGGCCCTGGTCGATGCCATCGGCAAGGACGTGCGCGAGCTCGCTGCCGCGTGCCACCAGCTGATCAGCGACACCACGGGGGTCATCGACGAGCAGGTCGTGCTGACCTATCACGGCGGAAAGGTCGAGGCGACGGGCTTCCGGGTGGCCGATGCGACGATGGCCGGTGACACGGGCGAGGCGCTCCGGCTGCTCCGACACGCCATCGCGGTCGGCGTCGACCCGGTGCCCATCGTCGCGGTGCTCGCTCAGCAGGTGCGCCAGCTCATCAAGGTCGGCTCGGCGGGTCGGGGGCGCTCCGCCGACCTCGCGCGCGAGCTCGCGATGGCCCCCTGGCAGGTCGACAAGGCGCGCCGGGCGCTCGGCGGCTGGACCGCCGACGGCCTGGCCGTGTGCGTCCATGCGCTCGCGGCCGCCGACGTCGAGGTCAAGGGTGGCGGGCGGGACCCCGTCTACGCGGTCGAGCACGTGGTGCTCACCATCACCTCCCAGCACGCCCGCAACCGCGACTGAACGGCCGGGTCCCGCACGCCGCCGTTTTGGTGGGGCGGGCGCTGCGCTGGTAACTTTGTCCATTGCGTGCGCGCTTGAGGTCGTGCGCGCACGAGAGCACCATCCAGCGCAGGTCAACCACGGGTGTCCCCACGCTCGGTCCCGACAGGCGACTGCCGCCCTCTCACGGCATACCGACCCCAGAGAAAGCACCCAAAAACAGTGGCGAACATCAAGTCCCAGATCAAGCGGATCAAGACCAACCGCTCGGCGACCGAGCGCAACAAGGCCGTCAAGTCCGAGGTCCGCACCTCGATCCGCACCTTCCGCAAGGCCGCCGAGTCCGGCGACGCCGCGCAGGCGCAGGAGGCGCTCCAGGCTGCCTCCACCAAGCTCGACAAGGCC
>JBDTDY010000012.1:0-30171 GCA_039922835.1 Ornithinibacter sp. | reverse complement strand
TGGTCGATCCTCTCGTTGTCCAGGACCATGGAGGGGGGCGGTCACATCACCTCGCTGACGCTTCGCATCTGCGAATTCCCCTCCCGTACAACGAGTCTAGCCGATCGCACTCGTGGCGCCGACGGCGGGGTCGCCGGGCTGCCCGCTGCCGTCCCGACCGCGACGGGGCCGTCGTCGTGACGCTCGAGCCGGGTGGCAGATGGGGCCCTGTCCCCGCTCTCGCTTTCGCCTGCGGGTCCACGCCCCTGCGTCGAGATCGTCCTCGTTCAGATCATGGCATCCACGTCGACGCCGGGCCTATGCTGCGCCGATGGAGTTCCTCTCTCCGCGCACCCTCGACGACGCGCTGGCCGCCCGGGCCGAGCACCCGGACGCGGTCCCGATCATGGGTGGCACCGATGTGATGGTGGAGCTGAACTTCGACCGACGACGGCCCTCGCACCTGCTCGACCTCACCCGGATCGAGGAGCTCACCGCCTGGGACCGGGTCGATGACCATATCCGCCTCGGCGCCGGGGTGACCTACGCGCGGGTGATCGACGAGCTCGCCACCGAGCTTCCGGGCCTCGCGCTGGCCTCGCGCACCGTTGGCTCGCCGCAGATCCGAAACCGGGGCACGGTCGGCGGCAACCTGGGGGCCGCCTCTCCGGCCGGCGACGCGCACCCCTCGCTGCTCGCCGCCTCTGCGGAGGTGGAGCTGTCGTCGGTCTCGGGGGTGCGGCGCGTGCCGGCCGCCGACTTCTACCAAGGGGTCAAGCGCCACGCGGGTCGACCCGACGAGCTCGTCACGGCGGTGTGGATCAGGCCCGCCGGCGGGCCCCAACAGTTCAGCAAGGTCGGCACCCGCAACGCGATGGTCATCGCGGTCGCCGCGTTCGCGATGGCGTTGCACCCCGAGGAGGAGCGGGTCGGCACCGGCATCGGGTCAGCGGCTCCCACCCCACGCCGGGCGGAGGACGCCGAGCGTTTCCTGTCTGCCGAGCTCGACTGGGCCGGCAGAGCAGACGTGAGTGATCTCGTGTCCGCGGAGTTCGCTCGGTTGGTGGCCGGCGCCTCCGCACCGATCGACGACGTGCGCGGCACCGCGGCATACCGGACACACGCCCTCTCCGTGATGGCACGGCGGTGCCTGGCCTGGACGTGGGTCGCCTACCAGGAAGGACGGACCTGATGCGGGTCTCGGTCACGGTGAACGGCGAGCCACTGGTCGCCGACGACGTCTGGGAGGGCGAGAGCCTGCTCTACGTGCTGCGCGAGCGACTCGGCCTGCCGGGGTCGAAGAACGCGTGCGAGCAGGGGGAGTGCGGTTCCTGCACGGTCTACCTCGATGGCGTGACGTGCTGTGCATGCCTCGTGGCAGCCGGGCAGGCCGACGGGCGGTCCGTCGAGACGGTCGAGGGGCTCGGGTCGGCCGAGCAGCTTCACCCGCTGCAGGAGGCGTTCATCGCGGCCGGCGCGGTCCAGTGCGGTTTCTGCACACCGGGGCTCCTCGTCGCAGCCGACGACCTGCTGCGCCGCGACCCCGAACCCACCGAGTCCGACATCCGCGAAGCACTGGCCGGGAACCTGTGCCGGTGCACCGGTTACGAGAAGATCATCGAGGCCGTGCAGCAGGCCGCCGCGGCGATGGCGGAGCAGCCGTGACGGAGCAGGTGGACACGACGACCCGGGGCACGACGGTCGCGGACGGCGTCGGTGAGTCGGCCCGACGACCGGACGGCACCCTGAAGGTCACCGGTGGCTTTGCGTACGCGAGCGACCTCTGGATGGACGGGATGCTGTGGGGCACCACCCTGCGCAGCCCACACCCCTCGGCACGCATCCGCCGGATCGACATCACCGAGGCGCTGCTCACCCCGGGCGTGCGTGCCGTGCTGACCCACGACGACGTGCCCGGCGAGAAGCACTTCGGGCTCGAGCGCAAGGACCAGCCGGTGCTCGCGATCGACGTGGTCCGCTACCAGGGCGAACCGGTGGCCCTCATCGCTGCCGACCACCCCGAGACGGCGCGGCGTGCGGCGAAGAAGATCGTCGTCGACTACGAGGTGCACGAGCCCGTGGTCGACGCGCGGACGGCCCTGCTCCCGGAAACCCCCGCCCTGCACCCGGGGGGAAACCTGGTGCGACACGTGCGGGTGCGCACCGGAGACCCCGATGCGAGCGCCGACGTCGTGGTGTCCGGTGACTTCGAGGTCGGCATGCAGGACCAGGCCTTCCTCGGGCCGGAGTCGGGGCTCGCGGTGCCTGACCAGGTGGGAGGGGTGGACCTGCTCGTCGCCACCCAGTGGCTCCACGTCGACCAGGCCCAGGTGTGCTCCGCCCTGGGGCTCGCGCCGGAGCAGGTGCGACTCCAGCTCTCCGGCGTCGGGGGCGCCTTCGGAGGCCGCGAGGACCTGTCGATGCACGTGCACGGCTGCCTGCTGGCGCTGCACACCGGCAAGCCGGTGAAGATGGTCTACAACCGGGAGGAGTCGTTCTTCGGCCACGTGCACCGGCACCCTGCCTGGATGCACTATGAGTACGGGGCCGACCGCACCGGACTGCTCGTCTACGCACGTGCCACCGTGCACCTCGACGGCGGAGCCTACGCCTCGAGCACGCCTGCGGTGGTGGGGAACGCGGGCACGATGGGCTTGGGGCCCTACGAGATCCCGAACATCTCGATGGACTGCTACGGGGCCTACACCAACAATCCGCCGTGCGGCGCGATGCGGGGTTTCGGCTCGGTGCAGACCGCGTTCGCGGCGGAGGCGATCATGGACCTGCTCGCGGATGCCGTGGGCCTGCACCCGGTGGACGTGCGCATCCGCAACGCGTTCCACGAGGGGTCCACCACCCCCACCGGGCAGGTCATCGACAGCGCCGCACCCGTGGTCGAGCTCGTCGAGCGGCTCCGGGCCATGCCGTTGCCGGAGGAGGCCCCCCGTGACCTGCTCGACCTGAGACGTCTTCCGGGGGGAGTTGCGAACACCACGCACGGCGAAGGCATCCGTCGGGGCGTGGGCTACGCCGCGGCATACAAGAACGTCGCCTTCTCCGAGGGCTTCGACGACTACTCCACCGCGGCCGTGCGTCTGGCGATCGTCGACGGCCAGCCCCTCGTGACCGTGCACACCGCGGCCGCGGAGGTGGGCCAAGGGCTCGTCACGATCGAGCAGCAGATCGCCCGGACAGAACTCGGCGTCGCCGATGTCGTGGTCGCGCCGAAGGACACGTTCGTGGGCTCGGCCGGGTCGAGCTCGGCGTCGCGCCAGACCTACGTGACCGGTGGAGCGGTGAAGGCGGCGTGCGAGAGCGTGCGCCGGCTGGTGCTCGCCCGCGCGGCCCTCGCCCTGGACCAGCCCTCCGGCGAACTGCGGATGGCTGGTGGGGTGGTGACCGATGCCGAGGGAGTCGAGCTGATCAGCCTCGCCGCCCTGCTCGGCGAGGACGTGCTCGAGGACACCGTGGAGTGGCGACACCGACCCACCCACCCCATCGACCCGGAGACGGGCCAGGGAAACGCCCACGTGCAGTACGCGTTTGCCGCACACCGCGCGGTCGTCGACGTCGACGTCGAGCTCGGCCTGGTCAAGGTCGTCGAGCTGGCGTGCACCCAGGACGTCGGGAAGGCCCTGAACCCGCAGGCCGTCGTCGGCCAGATCCAGGGCGGGAGCACGCAGGGACTGGGACTGGCGCTGATGGAGGAGATCCAGGTCGTGGGCGGACGGGTCACCAACCCCTCGTTCACCGACTACCTCATCCCCACCATCCTCGACACTCCTCCGATGCCCATCGAGGTGCTCGAGCTCGCCGACCCGCACGCGCCCTACGGGCTGCGCGGTGTCGGCGAGGCGCCGACCATCTCCTCCGGGCCGGCGGTGGCGGCCGCGATCCGGGCCGCCACCGGCTTGGGCCTGCCGAGGGTGCCGATCCGCCCCGAGGACATCACCGGGACGCGCTGACGCGACCCCACTCGGCCGTCAGTGCTCGGCGCTCAGTGCTCGTTGACGTCGGCCGCTGCGTCCGAGGGCGAGCTGTCCGACGGCATGGTGTCCGACGGCATGGTGTCCCACGACACAGTCTCCGGCGGTGCGGGGTCCGACGGCGTGCTGTCCGAGAACTGGACGGGTGCCGGTGACGGCTCTGCGGTGTGTGCTGAGTCGGGGCTTGGGGTCGCCGTGGCCGGGCGCTGGTCGGCGACCCAGTCCACGCCGGTCATCACCCCGGTGCGCACCTTCCCGACGTAGGAGGAGTACTTCCCCTCGGTCTTGCCGTCGACGGCGTCGCCTGCGCGGGCGAGCTGGTCGTCGATGCGCTCCCGGTTGTCACGGGCCAGCTCACCCGCCTTGGTGGCGGCGCGCTGCAGGTAGTGGTCGGCCTGGTCGGCGAAGGTCGTGAGCTTCTTGTCGAGCTCCATCTCCTTGGCCTTGGCCTCGAGGTCGCGCAAGGCGTTGCGGAGCTGGTCGGTGGTGGTCATCGGGGGTCCCCCTTCGTGCGGGTGCTCGGAGCGTGGTCACTCCGGTCTACCCCATCAACTCGCGGAGCGGCATCCACTGTTCCCGACTCCACACCGGGTCAGGGACGACTCAGGGGGATCCCCGACGGGGCCGCACCCCGGCGCCCCGCCATCCGGCCTGCAATGTCCCCTGCGGGTGAGTCACATCTGTCACACTGAGCGTCTGTCCATTCGCAGTGTCGCGGCCCCGGCAGGACCGCTGCGGCGCTCGACCCGAGGAGCGCTGTGACACTGCCCGCCGACATCCCGATCGCAGACGGTGCGCAGATGCCCACGATCTGGAGGGCGCGCCGCGAGTGGCGGATGGCCCTGGAGCTCGCCGACTCGGCCCTCCACACCCGCGACCTCGCCGACTGGCCCCGCGGCGACGGCCATCCCGTCATCGTCCTCCCCGGCTTCCTCGCCGGTCCGGAGTCCACCCTCTTCCTGCGGACCCACCTGCGGCGCCTGGGCTATCGCGCCCACGACTGGCGCCAGGGCCGCAACCTCGGCGCCAGCCCCGAGCTCGCCACCCGGCTCGAGAACCTGTTGCTCGAGATCCACGACCGCTACGGCCGCAAGGTCAGCCTCCTGGGGTGGAGCGCGGGCGGCATCTACGCCCGAGAGATGGCCCGCGTGCTGCCCGACTACACCCGCTCGGTCATCACCTTGGGCAGCCCGTTCCGGGGGCACCCCGCCTCGACCCGCGCCTGGCGGATGTATCGACTGATGAACCGTCGCAACCTCGAGCTCATGTTCACCGACGAGGCGCGGGCGGTCCGCGCCTCCCCGCTCGACGTGCCCACCACGTGCATCTACTCCAAGCACGACGGGATCGTGGCCTGGGAGTGCTGCCTCTCCGACGCGGCCCCGCTCACCGAGAACATCGAGGTGCACGCCACCCACCTCGGTTACGGCCACGAGCTCGAGACGCTGCGCGTGGTCGCAGACCGCCTCGCCCAGCCCGAGGGCGCCTGGGCGCCCTACGTCGGGCACGCCGCCGGTGAAGGTGAGCACGGCTCTGGCAGTGGCGATCCCGACACCGGACGGACCGGCTGAGCCGGTGGCTTCTTCTCGCTGGGCCTCCCCCCTCGATGCGATCTTCCTCATGGGCGAGACGCCCGAGACGCTGATGCACGTCGGTTCGCTGATGTACTTCACCTTCCCGAAGGGGGAACAACGCTCCTTCCTCCCGGCCCTGATGTCCCAGGTGCGCACCTCACCCGTGGAACAGCCGTGGACGCTGCGGTTGCAGACCCACAAGGTGATGCGCCAGCCCGTGCACCGCTGGGTCGAGGACGACGACTTCGACATCGACTACCACGTGCGGCACTCCTCGTTGCCCAGTCCCGGAGGGGAGCGTGAGGTGGGCGTCCTCGTGTCCCGCCTGCACTCCAACCCGCTGGACTTCCGTCGTCCACCGTGGGAGATCCACGTCATCGAGGGCCTGCAGGACGGCCGCTTCGCGGTCTACACCAAGATCCACCACAGCCTGGTCGACGGCTACACCGGGATGCGCATCCTGCAGCGGGGGCTGTCCAAGGATCCTGCCGACCGCACCCACCTCTCGTTCTTCAGCCTCACGAAGCCACCCCGCCCGGAGGGCTCACCCGAGCCCGTCGCGGACATCACCTCGATCCTGCGGGGGCTGGCCTCCTCCCTGGGCGCGATGCCGTCGGTCGCCAAGGCCCTGGTGAACACCCAGCTGCGGCGGGGGTCGAGCACCACGAAGGCCATCTCGTCCTACCAGGCGCCGAGCTCGATCCTGAACCATCGGGTCGGTCGAGCGCGGCGGTTCGCCACCCAGCACTACTCGATCGAGCGGCTCCGGGCCATCGGCAAGGCGCGTGGCTCGACCCTCAACGACGTGCTCATGGCCATCTGCGCCGGTGGGCTCCGACGGTATCTCGACGAGCTCGAGGCACTCCCCGAGCGCCCCCTCATCGCGTTCATCCCGGTCAACGTGCGACCCAAGGACAGCGACGGTGGCGGGAACTACGTCGGGGCGACGTTGGTGTCGCTGGCGACCGACGTGGACGACCCGGTCTTGCGACTGGCTGCCATCACCGCGTCCTCGCGCGCCGCCAAGGCCCGGATGACCGGCATGTCCGGTGACGCCGTCATCGCCTACAGCGCGCTCCTCCTCGCGCCGGCCGGGCTCCAGGTGGTGCGTGCGATGTCGGGGCTGCCGGCGCCGCTGCCCCTGACCCTCAACCTGTGCATCTCCAACGTGCCCGGCCCCAAGGAGACCCTCTACTGGCGCGGGGCCCGGCTCGAGGCGACCTACCCGGTCTCGATACCCGGGCACTCGATGGCCCTGAACATCACCGCTCACTCCTATGCCGGCTCGATCAACCTCGGGTTCATCGGCGACCGCGACGGGATGCCGCACCTGCAGCGCCTGGCCGTGCACACGGGTGAGGCGCTCGCCGAGCTCGAGGCAGCGCTCGACCTCTAGAGCCTCGTCGAGAGGACGTGGGTCAGAGGTCGACCGACGCGCTCTCCCCCATGTCAGGGCGCTCGCCGGTGACCTTGGCCTTGACCATCCCGACGAGGCTGCCCACCGTGCCGGGGCTGTCCCAGTACTCCGCGCTCTCACCATCCACCCGCAGCACACCGACCTTGGGGTCCTCGGGCTCGCACTGGAACCACGCCTTCGCGAAGTCGTCCCAGAGCTCGCGCGCCGTGTCGGGGTCCTGGAGCACCGAGGCCCGACCAGCGATGGACACCCACTTCCCGGACTCGGTGAACGCGACGTTGACCTCGGGGTGGCGGCGGATCTCCGCCGCGGCGTCGGAGCCGGCCATCGCCAGGAACCACACCGTGCCATCGGGGTCGACCCGCTGCGAGGTCATCGGCCGGGAGGCGATCGTGCCGTCCTCCTTGACCGTGGTCAGCATCGCGATCCGCTGGTCCTTGATGAGCTCGTGGACGTGCTCGGCGCCGTTCTCGTCCTGCTGGGACATCGTGTCTCCTCGTGACTCGTCGAACGCTCGACGTTAGCCACGGCCTCGCGCCATCGGGGGTTTGCGGACCCGCGGACCCCGATCGTCATCGGCCTGTCGAGCCTCGGTCCGCTCATTCAACGGCGCACGGGTCACACCTGCGCGACCGCAGCGCCATCACAGCCGCGCGATCACGGCATCCCCCCGCTGGAGCAGCGCGACCCGCCGCTCCGGGTCCATCCGCTCCCAGCTGCGGGTCACCATCACCGAGCGCGCGTTGCCCTCGAAGACCTCCCGGTGGTCCTGCACGAAGCTCCAGTAGAGCGCGTCCCAGTCCGCGCGCCACTCCCCCGGGCCGAAGTCGGTCATCGTGCGCAGGTAGTTGCTCCCCGACACGTAGGGCTTGGTCGTGATGCCGGTGCCCGCGGCGAACTGGCTCATCGCGTAGACGTTGGGCACCATCACCCAGTCGTAGGCATCGACGAACATCGCCATGAACCACTCATAGACCTCGTTCGGGTCGGTGCGCAGCAGGCACATCGCGTTGCCGAGCACCATCAGCCGCTCGATGTGGTGGGCCCAGCCGCGCTCCAGCACCCCGGAGACGACGTGGTCGACGGGGTCCAAACCCGTGCTCCCGTCCCACCACCCGGGAGCGAGGGGTCTGCCGTGCTGCAGCCGGTTCGAGCTGCGCATCCGCCGCCCGTACAGGTGGTAGGTGGCTCGCATGTACTCCCGCCACCCGATGAGCTGGCGGACGAACCCCTCGAGCGAGGCCAGGTCGACGTCACCCTCCTCCGCCCGCTCCAGCACCGCGGCGAGCACGTCGCGAGGGTCCAGGAGCCCCGCGTTGATCGCCGGGCTCAGCGCTGCGTGGAACACGACCGGATGCCGGGTGGAGACGGCATCCTCGTAGGGCCCGAACTGGGCCAGCCGCTGGGAGGTGAACTCCGCGAGCGCGTCCCGCGCCTGCTCGTGGGTGACGGGCCAGTCGAAGACGCTCGCCAGACCGGGTGCGTCCGGGAACTCCTCGCCGACCCACTGGATCGCCTCGGTGACCTCGGGCAGCGGCGCGGTGCGCGCCCTTGGCGGCACGTCGTGGCCCCGGGGGAGCTTCTTGCGGTTCTCGGTGTCGAAGGACCACCGCCCACCCACCGGTCGAGTGCGGTCACTCCCCTCCACGAGCACGTCGAGACGGGTGCGCTGCCACTGGTAGAAGGTCTGCATGCGGGCCCGGTGCCCATCGAACCACTGCGACAGCTCGGGTCTCGTGGTGAGGAACGCCGGAGTCTCCTGCACGTGCTCGGCGGCCAGCGTGACGCCCCCATCACGCAGGGCGCTGCGGGCGTCACGCAGCAGCCAGTCGTCCACGGGGTCGTGCAGACGCACCTCGTCCGGCCTGAGCTGCTCGACCAGCGCCGCGAGCCGGGCCCCACTCGAGTGGACCGCGGAGGTCTCGAGCACGTCGACCTCGAAACCGGCCCCGCGCAGCCGCGCGGCGAAGAGACGCATCGAGGCCCGGTGCAGCACGAGCTTCTGCGCGTGGAAGATCTGGTGCCGGAAGAGCAGGTCGTCCTCGACCAGCACGAAGCGCGTGCCGGGGCTGGCGGTGAGGTGGGACTCGAAGAGCTGGTGGGGGTAAACCAGTCGCACCGCGCGCCGGGGCGGGCTCACCGGGCGGGGCCTGCGAGGTCTGCGAGGACCACTCGGCCCACCCGGTCACCGGAGACGAGTGCCCCCTGGATCGACGCGGTGTCGCGATGGTCGCCGGCGACATAGACCCCCCGGGACACCCTTGCGGCACTCGTGGTGCGCAGCGGGGCACCCTGGGCCGGGAGGGCATCAGAGATGTCGTCCCGTCGCAGCAGCAGCCACTGTGCTGCCGAACCCCCGAGCACCTCCTGCGCCTGCCGGCGAACCTGCGCCTCGGTGGCCACCGGGGCACCACCACCCAGCAGGCACGTCACCTGCACGAGGTGGCGACCCGCGGGCGCGTAGGAGGACACGGCATTGGAGATGACGGCAGCGTTGACCATCGGCCCGCGGCGACGGCCGTCGACGGCGATCATCCTCGAGCGCGTCGGCGCCTCGTCCGCGGCGAACCACCACGTCTGCAGGCCCCTGGTGGCCGGTCTGGGCACGTCGAGGAGGCCACTCACCACCCCGGGCCCCACGGCCACGACCGCCGCACGGGCCCGCACCCGACCACCTCCCGCCAGCGCCACCTCGACTCCTCCGGCGACCGACCGCACCTCCTGAACGGCCTCACCCAACCGCAGCGTGGTGCCACCGCGTTGCGCGAGCGCGGAGGCCAGGACCTGCTCGGGAAGGGCGCGGATGCCGCGAGCCGGCAGGCCGGGCACCCCGAGGGCGAACATCCGCACCAGGAGGCGGACGAAGGCATCGGAGGTCTCTCCGGTGCCCTCCGCGACCACGCCGGCGATGAACGGCTCGATCACCTCGGTGCGGAGCCGCCCCCGCACCCCGGCGCGGTCCAGACCCTCCCGCAGGGTGGTGTCAGCGCCGCGCTTCACCCTCGCCGGGGCCACGATCGCCGGCCCGACCCAGCGCATCAGCGCAGCGACCTCCGAGGGCGAGAGCAGCCCGCTGCGCAGCGTGGCGAGGATGCCGGACGGCTCCCTGAGGGGGTGGGCGAGCCGCACCGTCCCCGACTCCCGTCGAACGTCCAACCCGGCCCCGAACGGCCGCAGGTCCAGGGACGCCACGTCGACCCAGCGCCGCACGGCCGGGTAGGCCGGGTTGAGCACCTGGAACCCGCGGTCGAGGAGGAACCCGTCGACCACGTCGGTGCGTTGGCGTCCACCCACGACGCCCTGTTCCTCCACCACGAGCACGGCGCGACCAGCCGCCGCGACGCGCTCCGCGCACCGCAGACCCGCCAGCCCGGCGCCAACCACGATCACGTCGGTGTCCACCATGGAATGCTAGGGGTCGGGGTCGTCGTCCACAGCAGTCGTCCACCGTTGTGCACAAGGTTTGTCAAAGGTTGTGAGCGCAGCGCGCATCTGGGGTGGGGACGGTTCCGGAAGTGTCTGGTGTAATCGGCGGACACGCACCCGAACGTGAGGCAGGTCAGTCATGAGTGCCGAGGTGGCCCCTGCAACCCTCGACGCCCCCAGCCGCTCTGGTCCGGCGCAGTCGACCATGCTCGAGATCGACGCGCTCCTCGATGCCCAGTTCGCGGAGCTGGGTGAGGCGCTGACGGTGTCCGGAGCGACCCTGGGCCCCGCCCGGGGCCCGTTGCACGTCGACCTCGTGGGCGAGCTCGCGGCTCGCACGCGAAACCACGGCAAGCGGCTGCGCCCGATGCTCGCGCACTGGGGCTGGGTGCTCGCCGGGTCCACGCCGGGCACGCACGAGGGCCTGGTGCGCATCGGCGCCGCGCTCGAGCTGCTCCACCTCTTCGCGCTGGTCCAGGACGACGTGATGGACCGCTCCGACTCCCGGCGCGGGCAGCCGACGCTGCACGTGGTCTCCGCGCAGCGACACCGAGCGGTGTCGGGACTGGGGGACGAGGTGCTGTTCGGCGACAGCGTCGCGACGCTCGTCTCCGACCTGGCCCTGAGCGAGGCGACCCTCCTGGTCGGCCCCCTGCCCGCCCAGGTGCGCGCCCTCTGGCGGGTCATGGCCGTCGAGCTCGTCGAGGGCCAGCTCCTCGACGTCACCCACACGGCCGGGCGGCGCCGCCACCTCGACACCTCGCTTCAGATCGCCCGTTTCAAGAGCGGCCGCTACACCATCACCAGACCGCTCCAGCTCGGCGCACTGGTGGCGGGCGCGGGTGCCTGCCTGGTGAGCGGGCTGCAGACCTGGGGCGACCTGGTCGGCGACGCGTTCGCGGTGCGCGACGACGTGCTCGGCTCGTGGGGTGACCCACAGGTGACCGGCAAGCCTGCCGGCGACGACCTGCGATCGGGCAAGCCCACCGTGCTGCTCACCTGGGCCGAGGACCTGCTGCCTCCGTCGGCCCGCCCGCTCCTCGCCGCCTGCGACGCCGGTCAGCTCGACGACGCCCGCGTCGGCGAGCTGCAGCAGGCCATGCTGGATGCCGGTGTGCGCGACCGCGCCGAGGAGACCATCTCCGACCTGGTCTCCCGCGCCCACGACGTCCTCGACGGCCTCGACGTCCCCGCCGAGGCCGACGCCGCACTTCGGCACCTCGCCGACACCATCGCCTGGAGGGCGTCATGAGGGTCATCGTCGTCGGCGCCGGGCTCTCCGGTCTCTCCGCCGCCTGCCACCTGGTCGGGATGGGCCACGACGTCACGGTGCTCGAGCGCGAGACCATCGTCGGAGGTCGCGCAGGGAGCCTGAGCGACAACGGTTTCCGCTTCGACACCGGCCCTGTCGTCATGACGATGCCAGAGCTGCTGCACGAGCCGATCCGCGCTGCCGGGGGCGACCCGGACGCCCTCATCACGATGCGGCGCCTCGACCCGGCATACCGCGCCGTCTACCCCGACGGCGGGGAGCTGCACATCCGCGCCGACATGGCCGACCTCCGCGAGGAGATCCGCACCAAGATCGGCGAGCAGGACGCCCAGGGCTTCGACCGGTTCCTCGCGTGGCTCGAAGAGCTCTACGAGGCGGAGTTCGACACCTTCATCGACTCCAACTTCACCTCCCCGCTGGACCTCCTGCGTTCCCCCGGCAAGGCACTCTCGCTGCTCCGTCTCGGCGGGCTCCGCGCCCTGGACCCGGCCGTGGCGCGATTCTTCACCGATGACCGGCTGACCAAGATCTTCAGCTTCCAGGCGCTGTATGCCGGGGTGGCGCCGGCCAAGGCCCGCGCGATCTTCGCGGTGATCACCTACATGGACAGCGTGCGCGGGGTGTTCTACCCCGACGGTGGCATGCACGCGGTGCCGCGCTCGATGGAGCAGGCGCTGCGTGACGCGGGCGCCACGATCCACCTGGGCGTCTCCGTGCGCCAGGTGCTCCAGCGATCCGACGGTGCGGTCGCAGGCGTCGAGACCGCTGATGGCGAACGGATCTCGGCCGACGCCGTCGTCTGCACGCTGGACCTCCCCGTGGCCTACGAGCGGCTCCTGCCCGAGCTCACCGCGCCGCGCACCGTGCGCACCGGCTCCTACTCCCCGTCGGCCGTCGTCTGGCACGTCGGCGCGCACGGCCGGCCCGGGCCGAAGGTGCGCCACCACAACATCCACTTCGGCCGCGACTGGGAGGGCGCCTTCGAGGCCCTGATCGACCGCGGCGAGCTGATGCCCGACCCGTCCCGACTGGTCACGGTGCCGACGATCTCCGATCCGACGGCGGCGCCGGACGGCTCCACCGCCATGTATGTCCTGGAGCCGGTGCCGCACCTGGCCTCGGGCCTGGACTGGTCCCGCGAGTCGGGGCCGATGCGCGAGCGGCTGCACGCGTTCCTGGACACCAACGGCTATCCGACCGACATCCGGGCCGAACACCTCGTCACCCCGCGGGAGTGGCAGGCTCAGGGCATGCACCTCGGCACGCCGTTCGCCCTCGCGCACACGTTCACCCAGTCCGGGCCGTTCCGTCCCTCCAACGTCGACCGACGCGTCCCCGGGCTGGTCTTCGCCGGGTCGGGCACCACGCCCGGCGTCGGCATCCCGATGGTGCTGATCAGCGGCAAGCTCGCCGCGCAGCGGGTGCAGGAGTATGCCGGCCACGCCCGCCCCACCCCGCTCGTGGCAGCGCGGTGAGCAGCAACCCCTCCGTGCTGGAGGAGGGCTATGCCCGCTGCGCCGCCGTCACCCGCGAGCACGGCACCACCTACTACTGGGGCGCGCGCCTGCTACCGGCCGCCTCGAGGCGCCACGTCCACGCCGTCTACACCCTGGCCCGGCTCGCAGACGACATCGTCGACCTCGCCGCGCCGGGGTCCGGGGCGCAGACCGCCGCCGAGCTCACGGCATTCGAGGCGTCGTTCTGGTCGGCCCTCGCGCACGGCGGGTCGAGCGACCCGGTCATGGCGGCGGTCGAGCAGACCGTGCGCGAGTGCGGCATCGAGGAGGAGTGCTTCGAGCGCTTCTTCCGCGCCATGCGCACCGACCTGACCCGCACGACCTACGAGACCTGGGGCGACCTGCTCGACTACATGGACGGCAGCGCCGCGGTGATCGGCGAGATGATGCTCCCGGTGCTGAAACCCGGGACGGATGCCGTGGCGCCCGCCCGCAGCCTGGGCCTGGCCTTCCAGCTCACCAACTTCCTGCGCGACATCGGGGAGGACCTCGACCGGGGACGCGTCTACGTCCCGCAGGAGGACATCCGGCGCTTCGGCGCCGATCCGCATGCCCGCGTGGTCACCGACGAGTGGCGCGCCCTGATGGCCTTCGAGATCGAGCGCAACCGGCGGCTCTACCGCGAGGCCGACGACGGCCTCCCGGCCCTGCCCGCGGCATCCCGCCGGTGCGTGGCCACGGCACGGGTGCTCTACGCGCAGATCCTCGAGCGCATCGAGGACGCCGACTACGACGTGTTCGCCTCCCGGGCCAGGGTGCCCACGGCGAGGAAGGCAGCACTCGCGACGCGCATGGTGCTCTCCCGCGAGCCGATGCGGCGGGTGCGGGCCGACCGGGCTGCCCGCCGCCAGGACGGCGGCTGGGTGGCCGACGACCCCGTGGTGCTGCTCGACGCAGCAGGTGCGGCCATCGGTCAGGCACCCAAGTCGCTCATCCACCACGACGACACCCCGTTGCACCTCGCGTTCTCCTGCTACCTCTTCGACGCCGCGGGCCGGGTGCTCGTGACGACGCGGGCGGCCAGCAAGCCGAGCTTCCCCGGTGTCGTGACCAACGCCGCGTGCGGTCACCCCAAGCCGGGCGAGGACCTCGCCGACGCGGTGCGCCGACGGGTGCGCAGCGAGCTGGGGCTGGAGGCTGCTGACCTGCGCCTCGTCCTGCCGGACTTCCGCTATCGCGCCACCATGAACGGCCTCGTCGAGCACGAGCGGTGCCCGGTCTTCGTCGGGTGGGTGGCGGACCCCGCCCTCGCGCCCGACCCCGAGGAGGTCGACGCCGCCGAGTGGCTGCCGTGGGAGAGCTTCAGCCAGGAGGTGCTCGACGGCAGTCGCACCGTCTCGCCGTGGTGCACCGACCAGGTGCACCAGCTGAGCGCGCTCGGTGTCGACCCACGGCACTGGCCGGCCGGGCGCCGGGATGCACTGCCACCTGCCGCAGCCCTCGGCGCCGCCATCGAGGCCGCCTGAGGCACCCCGAGACCTGACCGACCCGCACCACCCCGAGGAGCACCATGACCCCCAGCGCCACTGACCACGACGAGTGGGTGCTCGCCGACGCGTTCGACCGGGCCGCGCCGACCTACGACTCGATGGTGGGGTTGTCCCCGGGCTACCACGCCCAGCTGATGGGGGCGGCCGGGGCGCTGGTGGAGTCGCTCCCCGCGCCGCACCGTGACCCCGAGCTCACCACGACCCTCCTCGACCTCGGGTGCGGTTCCGGTGCCTCGACCTCCGCGGTGCTCCAGTCGTGGACCGCCGTGGGTGGCGACCCGGCGCGCGTCGCCGTCACCGGGGTCGACGCCTCCACGGGCATGGTCGCCCAGGCGCGCCGTAAGACGTGGGCGCCCGGCACCGAGTTCGTCGTGTCCGACGCCGTGGCCCACCTCGCGAACCTCGAGACGGCGTCCGTGGACGGCATCCTCGCGTCCTACCTGCTGCGCAACGTTCCCGACCGGGAGAAGGTCATCACCGAGATGGTGCGCGTCCTACGACCGGGCGGCACCCTCGTGGTGCACGACTACTCGGTGGCCGGAAGCACTCGTGCCCGGGCGACCTGGGCCGTCATGGTGCACGCGATCGTCCTTCCGCTCGCAGTGCTCAAGCGCAGCGACGTCGAGCTGCACCGCTACCTCTACCGCAGCGTGCGCGACTTCGACTCGGTGCAGCGCATCTGCGAGCGGATGCTCGACGAGGGCCTCACGAACGTGCGGCACCGCACCTATCCGGGTGTGCAGTCGGGCCTGGTGCACACCGTCGTCGGGAGCACACCGGCGTGACCCCTCGCGCACGCGCCTGGCGTCCCGGACTGGACTCCCGGGCGGTCTTCCACCCACCCCCCGCACCCGATCGGGTGGAGTCACCGGCGGATGCCGCGCCGCGCCACGTCGTCGTGGTCGGCGGCGGGATCGCGGGCCTGACGTCCGCCCTGGCGCTGGCCGAGCGGGGGGTGCACGTCACGGTGCTGGAGAGGGAGGCCCAGCTCGGTGGCCGGGTCCGTTCCTGGCCGATCACCCTCGCCGACGGCAGCGACAGCGTCATGAGCCGTGGCTTCCACGCCTTCTTCCGGCAGTACTACAACCTGCGCGCCGTCCTCTCGCGCACCGATCCCACGATGTCCCGCCTGCGCCCGCTCGCCGACTACCCGCTGATCCGGGACGGGGGCGGTCGCGACTCCTTCGCCGGCATCCCGCGCACCCCGCCGTGGAACCTCGCGACATTCGTCGCGCGCAGCCCCAGCTTCGACCTCAAGGGCCTGGCGGCGGTCGATGTCGAGCAGGCCCTCGGGCTGCTCGACGTCGACTTCCCCACGACCTTCTCCGACCTCGACGGTGTCAGCGCCGCCGACGTGCTCGACCGGCTCGACTTCCCCGAGGAGGCCCGTCACCTGGCCCTGGAGGTCTTCGCCCGTAGCTTCTTCGCCGACCCGGCCGACTTCTCCGGGGCCGAGCTCGTCGCGATGTTCCACATGTACTTCGTCGGCTCCGCCGAGGGGCTGCTCTTCGACGTGCCCCGCGACGACTACGACTCCACGCTCTGGGCCCCCCTCGGTGAGCACCTGCACCGCCTGGGGGTCGAGGTCGTCACCGGTCGAGAGGTGCGCTCGGTGACCGAGTTCGGCGACAGCGTCGCTGTCCTGCACGGCAGCGCCGGTGGTGACGACCAGGAGTGGCACAGTGCGGATGCCGTCGTGCTGGCCCTGGATCCCGTCGGGCTGCGCCGGGTGGTCTCCTCCTCACCCGGACTCGGCGGGGACGACTCGGAAGGTGCCGCGTGGCGCGAGCGCGTCGGGGCGGTGCGCTCGGCCCCGGCATTCGCGGTCTGGAGGCTCTGGCTCTCCGACCTCGTCGACAGCGAGCGGGCCCCGTTCCTGGGCACCAGCGGCTACGGGCCGGTGGACAACGTCTCGGTGCTCGAGCGCTTCGAGGACCACGCCACCAGGTGGAGCACCGAGCACGGTGGGTCCGTGGTGGAGCTGCACGCCTATGCCGTGCCCGATGGAACCGACGAGAACGAGCTGCGCGAGCGGATGCGCACGGAGATGCATCGGATCTACCCCGAGACGGAAGGCATGGACGTCATCGACGACGTGTGGCTGGTGCAGCGCGACTGCGTGCTCGTGGGGCTGGAGCCGTGGCGCTCCCGCCCGGGTGTCGCCACCCCGGACCCGCGCGTCGTCCTCGCCGGCGATGCCTTGCGCTGCGACCTGCCCGTTGCCCTGATGGAGCGGGCAGCGACGACCGGGTGGATGGCGGCCGACCGCCTGCTCACCGGCTGGGGTCTGCCCGGCCACGGCGTGTGGTCGGTGCCGATGGGCTCGCGCCTGGGCAGCCTTCCGCGGATCCTGCGCCGCGGGATCAGGCGCTACCGGTCGCTGGCCCCTCGCCGCCGCATCTCGTAGAGCCGCGTCGCGTACTCCAGGTCGTCGACCCACAGCTGCGTCGCCGACGCCCGCATGCCGACCCGCACCAGGGGGGCCAGACCCTTGGCGACCCGGAATCCCACCCGGTCGGAGGTGGCGATGACGGCCTCGGTCATCACCGTGCGCGCCGGGTGCACCCCGGGCGCCGTCAGGGGGGTGGCATGGGTCTCGACGACGCTGCCCACCCCCTCCCCGTCGGTGATCGTCATGATGATCGTGTGCGAGTCGGGGCAGGTGAACTCCGCGCGGACGGGGACGGCGAACGTGCGGCCGAGCCGGTAGGCGACGTCGAGCACCAGCAGGTCCTCGGTGGACGCGTCGTCGTCGACCGAGAGGTCGCTGAAGGCGTAGGGGTGCAGCCACGCTCCGTGCCAGGGGTCGAGACGGTTGGCGATGATGTCGCGCGGCTCGCACGTGGTGACGAGCGAGATGACGGAGGCGAGCGACTCATCGGCCCGGGGCCGCGTGGGGACGACCGGTCGGTCGGTGGGCCGCACCCCGTCCTCGACCTGTCCGAGTCGCACCCAGACGAGCACGCCGTCGTCGTGCGCCGCGAACGTCGCCCACGGGGTCTGGGTGTCGCGGCCGAGCGGCATCCCGTGCCAGCGACACAGGACCGTGCCGGAGACCACGTCGCAGTCGTGGAGCAGGGCGCCCAGGTGCGGGCATGCGCCGGGCCCGGCGAGCGCGGTGCCGTCGGCGTCACGCCAGAGCACGACCTCGCGGCCGGCGATGGTGCGGATCAGCGTGCGGTCCGCCCGCAGGTCGGTGGAGGATGCGGCGACGAGCCATCCGTGGGTGGGCTTGCGCAGTGCCGCCTGCAGGGCGCGGTCGATGCGGGCCGGCTTGGCATCGCGCCACGTGCCGCGGAGGTGGTCGGGAGTGGTCTGCGGGAGGTAGCGCACCGGCACCCGGTTGCGCACCTCCTGCCGCCAGGAACGATCAGTGCGAAGCAGGCTCACCCCTTCACGGTAGTCGCTCCCCTGCTGAGCAGCCACACCCGTCGAACGTGATGCGCGGCCCGGCCCTGCGTCGGCAAGGATGGGTCCGTGACCTGGATCCCTGACCTCTCCCACCTCAGCGCGAGCGGGCCCGCCGACCCCGACACCGTCTGGGACCGCTACACCCGACCTGCCCTGTGGTCGACCTGGGCACCGCACATCCGCGAGGTGGACTACCCGTATGCCGTGGTGCGTCCCGACAGCACCGGTCGGGTGACCGGCGTGGGCGGCGTGGTGGCCGTGTTCCACGTGGAGGCCGTCGACGAGGAGGCCCGGACCTGGGCGTGGAAGGTGCGCTCGGGACCGCTGCGCGTCGCCTTCGAGCACGGTGTCGACGCGACGCCGGGCGGCGGTTCCACCGCGTGGCTCGTGACCCACGCGATCCTTCCGGTGACGGTGGGCTATGCCCCGCTCGCCCGGTTCGCCCTCGGCCGGCTCGTAGCGGTTCAGCCGTCGGGTTGACCCGGCTCGGAGTCGGTGCGGGGCTCTGCCTCCACGTCGATGACGATCCCGGCCCGGGGGTTGCGGCGGATGCCGACGAGGCCGGTGGCCTTGTCGAGCAGGTCGGAGAAGCGGGCCGTGAACCCGTACTTCGCCACCACCGCCGCCCGGACCCGCGCGATGTCGTCGGCGCCGCGCACGACGTGGGCGGTCCCGGCATACGTCGGTGTGCCGGGTGCGACGCGACCCCGCATGTCGCACGCGCGCAGCTCGACCCGCGGGGTGTGCGCCAACCGCTTCGTCTTGCCCGTGTCGTCGACCGTGATGACCGCGAGCCGACCGGACCCGTCGACCGCGGGGGCGATCCACACGGGGGTGGACACCGCAGCGCCGGTGCGCCGGAACGTCGTCAGCGAGGCGTACTTCGCCGTGGCCAGCGGGTGCGCAGCCCCGGCCGGAGAAGGGGCGTCGGCGCCCTCGGGTGCGGTCATCCCCCGAGCCTACTGACCTCGACTTCTTGCGCCCCAGCCACGCCAGAGCCCTCCCGTAACCCCCTGTGACGTCGCTGGAGCGCAAGAAGTCGAGGTCGTGTCGACGCGGCGCGTGCGCCTTGGTTCTGCAGATGGGGTGGTGGACCGCTATGGTTGATCCCAGTTGTTGAGCTTTCCGTTGTGAAGTAGTTGCAGATCGTCCCGCCGGGACCGAGCACTTTCTGAGCAGAGGTACGTACAGGCATCACCAACGCGGAGCCCTCCGACAAGCGGGCGGCGCTCCTCCTCAGAAAGAAGGCCAACATGGCTACTGGCACCGTGAAGTGGTTCAACGCTGACAAGGGCTTCGGCTTCATCGCCCCCGACGACGGCTCCGCCGACGTCTTCGCCCACTACTCCGCGATCAACTCGAACGGCTACCGCAGCCTCGACGAGAACGCCAAGGTCGAGTACGAGACGCAGCAGGGCGCCAAGGGCCCCCAGGCCGCGAACATCACCGTCCTCGGCTGAGACTCGCTCCACTCGCGCCCTCGGGCGCACCAACGACCGCCGTCCGGTATCCGGGCGGCGGTCGCTGCGTGTCCGGGCCTCCTGCGCTGACCGGACTCCCCGCGCCCACGCCTTCTGGTCGCCGCCGAAGGCGTCGCCCCGCTGGTGGGCCCTCGGGGCCCTCGCCACGCCGAGGATGTGACAGCACCAGCAAACCTACGCTACCGTAACTTACGGTAGCGTAGGTTGTTTTCGACGCCACCGTTGGTTCTCCGCGACGAAGGTGGCACCCATGGCAACAGCACCGACCCAGACCGCTCCCCGCGAGTCCGTTCGCGCCGAGCACCGCGAGCACTCCGAGAGTCGAGCACGGGTCCGCCCCATCGTGATCCAGGGAGGCATGGGGGTTGCCGTCTCCGGCTGGCGGCTGGCCCGGGAGGTCTCCCTCGCGGGACACCTCGGTGTCGTCTCGGGAACGGCGATGGATGCCGTGCTCGCGCGCCGCCTCCAGGACGGGGACCCGGGAGGGCACTACCGCCGCGCGCTCGCGCACTTCCCGAGCGCTGCCATCGCCACGAGGGTGATCGAGACCTACTTCATCGAAGGTGGCCGCGGGCCAAACACGCCGTACACCCCGGTGCCCAAGCTGACCCTGAGCACCTCGCGCGCCGGGCAGGAGCTCGCCGTCGCCGGCAACTTCGCCGAGGTCTGGCTGGCCCGCGAGGGCCATGACGGCGTCGTGGGCATCAACTGCCTCGAGAAGATCCAGATGGCGACCCCCACGGCCCTCCTCGGCGCGATGCTCGCCGGGGTCGACTACGTGCTCATGGGCGCCGGCATCCCCCGCGAGGTGCCGCAGCTGCTCCGGTCACTGGCCGCGGGTGAGGTCGGCCGAATTCCCGCCGACGTCGTCGGCGGCACGCTCCAGCGCACGATCGAGGTCGACCCGGTCGCCCTCCTGGGCGCCGACCTCCCCGAGCTGAGCAGACCCGACTTCCTGGCGATCGTCTCGCTCGACCAGCTCGCGTCCTACCTGCACCGCGACCCCGAGATCCGGCCCGACGGCTTCGTGGTCGAGCGCCCCCCGGCCGGCGGCCACTCGGCCCCGCCGCGTGGGCGCCTGCAGCTCGACGAGGCCGGCGAGCCCGTCTACGGCCCCCGCGACGAGGCCGACCTGGGCAAGATGGCCGCGATCGGCCTGCCGTTCTGGATGGCGGGGGCCTACGGCACGCCGGAACAGGTCCTCGCCGCGGTCCGCGCCGGAGCTGTCGGGGTGCAGGTCGGCACGCTCTTCGCGCTCTCCGCCGACTCGGGGCTGAGCGATGCCGCCCGCGAGCCGGTGCTGGAGAAGCTGCGAGCAGGTGAGCTCACGGTACGCAACGACCCCCGCGCCAGCCCGACCGGCTTCCCGTTCAAGGTGGTCACCCTCGAGGGCACGGCCAGCCAGGGTGAGGCCTACGAGGCGCGCACGCGGCTGTGCGACCTCTCCTACCTGCGCCAGCCGTTCGAGCGCGCTGACGGCACGGTCGGCTACCGCTGCGCCGCAGAGCCCGTTCACATGTATCTCCGCAAGGGTGGCGAGGCGCAGGACACCGAGGGTCGCAAGTGCCTCTGCAACGGCCTGACGGCCACCATCGGACTCGGCCAGCACCGCAAGAGCGGGTTCGACGAGGTGCCGCTGGTCACTCTCGGGGAGGACCTCGCAGGAGCGAACGAGTTGATCGTGCGCCACCCCGATGGCTGGACCGCCCGCCAGGCCCTGGCCTACCTTTTGGAGCGGATGCCGGCTGCTCCCGCCTCCTGAGCGGCCCGCGACAGGCCGTGGGGGTGCGTCAGCTCAGGTGGGCGGGCTCGACGGTGCTGCGATGCGCGTGGTCGGTGCCGGATACCGTGCTCGTTCCCTCGAGCGCGTGCACGGGATGCTCGCACCCGCCCGGTGCGACGAGTCGGACGACCACCGACTTCGACGTCGGGCAGTTGCTCCACTCGGCGACCGAATCAAGCGGCACGAGCACGTTGCACTCGGGGTAGTACGCGGCGGCACACCCGCGAGCGGTCGGGTAGGGGACGACGCGGTAACCGCGCACGACCCGCTCGGACTCATCGCGCCAGACCGAGACGACATCGACGAGCTGGTCCGCCACGAGACCGAGCCGGGCGATGTCATCGGGGTGGACCATCACGACCTGGCGACCACCGGCGAGCCCGCGGTAGCGGTCGTCGTGACCGTAGATCGTGGTGTTGTACTGGTCGTGGCTGCGCAGCGTCTGCAGCAGGAGATGACCCTCGGGGACCTCCAGGACGCCCATCGGGCTCACCGCGAACTCCGCCCGCCCCGAGGCGGTCTGGAACGTGCGGGAGTCACGTGGGGGGTGCGGGAGCACGAACCCGCCCGGTCGCTGCACCTTCTCCTCGTAGGCCTCGCAGCCGGGAACCACCCGCGAGATGTGGTGCCGGATGGCACGGTGGTCCTCGGCCATCGCGTCCCAGTCGATGCGCGAGCCGGTCGGCCCGTCACCCAGGGTCGCCTCGGCGATGCGGCAGATGATCCAGGGCTCTGAGTGCAGCAGCGGGCCGGCCGGGGTGTTGCGCCCCACCGACAGGTGCACGCTCGACATGGAGTCCTCCACCGTCACGCCCTGCCACCCCTCGCGGGAGATGTCCCGCTCGGTGCGCCCCAGGCACGGGAGGATGAGCATCCTGCGCCCGGTGACCACGTGGGTGCGGTTGGGCTTGGTCGACACCTGGACGTTGAGGTCCAGGGAGCGCATCGCCTCGTGGGCCACGTCGGTGTCGGGCGTGGCGGAGGCGAAGTTGCCACCGAGGCCCATGAAGACCTTGATCCGCCCCTCCTTCATGGCTCGCACCGTGTTGACCACGTCGTGCCCGCGCTCGCGCGGCGGATCGAAGCCGAACTCCTCCCGCAGGGCGTCCCCGAAGTGGGCGGGGAGCTTCTCCCAGATGCCCATGGTGCGGTCGCCCTGCACGTTGGAGTGGCCGCGCACGGGACAGAGGCCAGCGCCGGGCTTTCCGATATTTCCTTGCAGGAGCGCGACGTTGGTGATCTCCTTGATCGTGGCAACGGCATTCTGGTGTTGGGTGATGCCCATCGCCCAGCAGAAGATCGTCCGGTCCGAGGCGGCGAGCAGATCGGCGACCCTCTCGATCTGGGCGCGCTCCAGCCCGGTGGCACGCACGACCTCCGCCCAGTCCACCTGCGCCACGTGCTCCCGCCAGGTCTCGAAGCCCGTGGTGTGCCGGTCGACGAAGTCGTGGTCGACGGCGCCGCGCTCGAGCAGGAGCGCACCCAGCGCCTGGAAGAGGGCGAGGTCGCCGCTGAGCCGGATGGGGAGGTACTCGTCGGCGAGCTGGGTGCCGACCCCGGTGACGCCGCGCACCTTCTGCGGGTTGTCGAAGCGCATCAGCCCGGTCTCGGGCAGCGGGTTGACGGCGACGATCTTGCCGCCGTTCCGCTTGCACTTCTCCAGCGCGGTGAGCATCCGGGGGTGGTTCGTGCCGGGGTTCTGACCGCAGATGATGATGAGCTCGGCCTCGTGGAGGTCCTCCAGCGACACCGAGCCCTTCCCGATGCCGATGGACTCCGCGAGCGCGACCGACGTCGACTCGTGGCACATGTTGGAGCAGTCGGGCAGGTTGTTGGTGCCGAAGGCCCGCGCGAAGAGCTGGAACGTGAAGGCGGCCTCGTTCGACGCGCGCCCGCTCGTGTAGAAGACCGCGTCGTCGGGGCTGTCCAGACCGATGAGCGCGGAGGAGACGACCTCGATCGCCTCGTCCCAGCTGATCGGCTCGTAGTGCGTGCCACCCTCACGCAACAGCATCGGCTCGGTGATCCGCCCCTGCTGCCCGAGCTGGTAGTCGCTCCACGTCGCGAGCTCCGCCACCGAGTGCTCCGCCCAGAAGGCCGGGTCGGCGCGTCGTTTCGTCGCCTCCTCCGCCACCGCCTTGGCACCGTTCTCGCAGAACTCCGCGAAGCTGCGGTGCTCGGGGTCCGGGTCGGGCCAGGCGCATCCCGGGCAGTCGAAGCCGTCGGCCTGGTTGAGGTGGCGCAGCGTCGTGAGGCTGCGCACCGGGCCCATCTGCCCGATCGTGCGGTTCATCGCTACGGCGACCCCCGTGACGCCCGCGGCGGAGGTGGAGAGATCATCACGCTCGACGCTCGTGGCGTTGACGTCGTCCTTCGGCGCGCCGCGCCAGGGCTCGAGCAGTCGGGAGAATCGGGACGCGTCATCGCTCATCACGCCACTCTCCCACCCGTGCGTCCTCCCGTAACCTCTGCTAGCAGAGCATCGTGTTCGGACCACACGGTGGAACCTGTGGTCCGAACACCAAGGTCTGCTAGCAGAGGTTCGTGGGAGAACCGCGCCGAGTTCCGCCGCAGCACGTGAACCGCGCTCACCCGGATGCCTCCTACGGTGGGGCCATGGATCTCGACGTCACGCTGCGATGCCTCTTCGACGCCGAGAACGCCCGCGACTGGGCGGAGTGTGCTGATCTGCTGCACCCCGACGTCACCTGGACCCTGGCCGGAGATGGCGACCCTGAGCAGGTCCTGGGCCGCACGGCCTACCTCGCTCGTCTCGCAGCGGCATACGTCGGTTCGCAGCGGCAGTTCCGGTGCATCGAGATGACCCGCTCCCAGGACGGGCGGCGCGTCGTGACGGTCCTCCTCGACAGCGAGGGCCGACGATCGGTCGACGTGTTCGAGATCGAGGACGGGCTCGTGCGCAGGGAGTGGGAGTTCCTCCTCGGCCACGACACCGCCCCACCGCCGCCACTCGAGGTCACCGTCCCGGTGCTCGGGGTGGACGGGTGCAAGGCCGGCTGGGTGGGAGCGCTGCTCGTGCCGGGTGCACCACGGCCGCGGGTCGTCCTCGCCCCGACGATCGCCGATCTCGTCGAGATGGTGCGCGCCGAGAACGACCTGCGAGTGGTCGGCATCGATATCCCGATCGGCCTGCCCGACACCACGACTCGTCGCGCGGATGCGCTCGCGCGCCGCTCGCTCCCGGGCCGTGCGAGCTCGGTGTTCAGCACGCTGACCCGCCCGGCATACCTCGCGAGCACCCGGGCCGAGGCGGATGCCGTGAACCGTTCCCTCAGTGGGCAGGGGGTGGGGGCCCAGGCGTTCGCCCTGCGGGACAAGATCCTGGAGGTCGACGCGTGGCTGCGGACCAGACCGTCGGTCGACGTCATCGAGGTGCACCCGGAACTCTCCTTCGCCACCATGGCGGGGGCGCCGATGGCCCATGCCAAGAAGACCGAGGACGGCACGGCCGAACGACTCGCAGCCCTCGCCGCGGTGGGGGTGGCCAGGCCCTCGGTGCTGTCGGGCAGCGGGTATGCCGTGGACGACGTCCTCGACGCGTGCGCGGTCGCATGGACCGCCGTGCGACGTGCCGCCGGTGCCGACCTCGCCCACCCCGACCCGCCCGAGGTCTTCGGGGACGGCATCCCGGCGGCCATCCACGCCTGAGGGCGCGGCGGCGCACGGAGAAGAGGTCCTGGCAACCGCGTCCAGCGGACGCGGGTGGCACGGCATCCGGAGAACGTGGTTGGCCATGTCCGTCCGCGATGGGAAGGTGGCAACCATGACGTCACGGGTGTCCCACACGACCATCGACAGCCACAACGCCTACGACCTGTCGCAGTGGTGGAAGGCCGTGCTCGACTACACCGACATCGACGGGGACCCCAACCTCCCGGGTCACCACGAGTGCCTGATCATCAGCCAGGACGGCGGTCACCGGCTGCTCTTCATCGAGGTGCCGGACGGGAAGTCGGTCAAGAACCGCATCCACCTCGATCTCGAGCCGGTGCAGGGGTCACGCGATGACGAGCTGGCCCGGCTCCTCGCCCACGGCGCCGTCGAGGTGGCCGACCACCGGGGGCAGTACGGACCCGGCACCGGCTGGGCGGTCCTCGCCGATCCGGAGGGCAACGAGTTCTGCATCCTGCGAAACGCCACCGAGAGGGAGAGTGGCTGAGCCTGACAGGAACCAGCAGATCATCGAGGTGTTCCCTGGGATCGGGCGCGAAGGGCTCCACCTCGTCGGGTGGCAGTGCGGCCCGGCGGAATCCTCCCGGGTGGCGGCACGTTCTCCCCGTGCACGACCACGAGAGCAACGAGCCCACGAGCACGAGGAGAAGCACGGATGACGAAGTGGACCCCCCAGGACATGCCGGACCTCACCGGACGGACGGCGCTGGTCACCGGTGCGAACTCCGGAATCGGGGTGGTCGAGGCTCGCGAGCTGGCGAAGCACGGCGCTGACGTGGTGCTCGCGGTCCGCAAGACGGATGCCGGCGAGCAGGTCGCGGACCGGATCCGTGCCACGGGAGCGAGCGGCTCGGTGCGCGTCGAGCGCCTCGACCTCGCGTCGCTCGACTCGGTCCGCGAGCTCGCTGCACGCTTCGAGGGTCCGCTCGACCTCCTCGTCAACAACGCGGGGGTGATGACGCCGCCGCGGTATCGCGAGACCCAGGACGGCCACGAACTGCAGTTCGGCACCAACCACCTCGGGCACTTCGCGCTGACCGCGTTGCTGCTGCCGCACCTGCTCGAGACGGACTCCCCGCGAGTGACGACGGTGTCCTCACTGGCACACAACCAGGGCGACGGGCGCATCCTGGAGGCCAACCCTCGCGACGGCTACAACGCGTCCACGGCATACGGCCAGTCCAAGCTCGCCAACCTGCTCTTCGCCCTGGAGCTGCAGCGCCGTGCGACGGCAGCCGGGTCAGCCCTCACGTCGAACGCCGCCCACCCGGGTGTCTCCAGCACCAACCTCTTCGGGAGCCCCGACGGGATGGGGGCGATCCCGGTCGTGGGCACCCTCGTGTCCTGGGGATCCAAGCTCGTCCTCCCCGGCCCCGAGAAGGGTGCCGAGGCGGTCCTGTATGCCGCGACGGTGGCCGAGCCGGGCTCCTACACGGGGCCGACGGGGATCGGCGAGACGCGCGGCGCCGTGGGAGAGGCCAAGCGCAGCCACTGGGCCAACGACGAGGGGCTTGCGGCAGCGCTGTGGGACCGCAGCGAGGACCTCACCGGTGTGACCTTCTCGTTCTGAGCCCGACTCGGCCCTCCTTGGCTGAGTACGCGACCGGCGATCGTCAGGTCGGGCGACGCAACAGCACTGCGGTGAACTGCTGGGTGCTGCCCCACGGGGTCACGTGGTCCTCCCCGGCAGTGGAGACCAGCTCGTAGTCGGGGAACTGCGCGCGGAGCTGGTCATGGGTGTAGCGCACGATCGGGAGGCCGCTGCACGTGCTCGGCCCGTCCGGGCCGAAGGTCGCCACGACGACCCAGCCACCGGGCGCAACGCACCGCTCCAGCGAGGCGCGGTAGTCCTCGCGCTCATCGGGCTCGGTGAGGAAGTGGAAGACGGCGCGGTCGTGCCACAGCGTGTAGGTGCGACCGCGTCTGAGATCGAGCACGTCGGCGACATCGAGCACGACGTGCCGACACGGCTCGCCGATCCGCTCTCGCACCGTGGTCAGGGCGGTCTTCGACAGGTCGATCGCGGTGAGGTCCCGGTAACCGCGCTCCACCAGGTGGTCGACCAGCGTCGACCACCCTGCTCCCACGTCGATGATCCCCTCGTCCAACCCGATCCCCGCCTCGTCCACGAGCCCGAGCGAGAGATCCGGCACCGACTGCCACCACGACACCCCGTCGACGTCCTTGGAATCGTGCACCCCCTGCCAGAACTCCGTGCGGGAGCGACCGTCGCCCGGCCGCCACACATCGCCCGCGCCCTCGCTCATGCCCCGACGGTAGACCTGCCGAGCGCACCCGGCACGGTGCCGTGGTTGGACAGCGTGCACCTGGGCGGTCGGGGTCGTGCGAGGCTTGAAGCATGTCGCTGCGCGAAGCCAACCTTGCCCGGATGACTGATGGCCTCTTCGACGTGCTGGTCGTCGGTGCCGGGATCAACGGGGCAGTGTCTGCTGCCGCGCTGGCAGGGCGTGGCGCCTCGGTGGCGCTGATCGACCGCGGAGACTTCGGTGGCTTCACGAGCCAGGAGTCCTCGAACCTGGTCTGGGGCGGCTTCAAGTACCTCGAGAACTATGAGCTCCCGTTGGTCTTCGGCCTCTGCCGCTCGCGCAACCGGCTGATGAAGGCCTACCCGGACAACATCAAGGAGATCGGTTTCCTCGCAGCCCTCGACGAGGGCGCGCCCTACTCGCCGTGGTTCGCGGCGCTCGGCGCGACGGCCTACTGGGGGATCGGGCTCTTCGGCACGAAGAAGCCGCAGGTGTTCGACAAGGAGAAGATCAAGGCCGAGGAACCTGCCATCGACACCACCACGGTGCGCGGCGGCATCCAGTACCAGGACGCCTACCTCGTCGACAACGACGCCCGCTTCGTCTTCTCCTTCGTGCGGTCGGCGATCGAGGCGGGGGCCGCAGTGGCCAACTACGTCGAGCTCGTGAGTGCAGAGCGCTCCGGCGACCGATGGGTGGCCACGTTGCGCGACACCGACTCCGGCGAGACGTTCACGACCACCGCACGAGTCATCGTCAACGCAGCCGGTCCGTTCGTGGACGACCTCAACTCCTCGTGGAACCTGCGCACGGCCCACCGCATCGTCTACTCCAAGGGCATCCACCTGGTGGTGCCACGGTTGACCACGACCAAGCACGACCGCGTCCTCGCGTTCTTCGACGACAGCCAGCGGCTCTTCTACGTGATCCCGATGGGGCGGCGATCGGTGATCGGGACGACGGACACCCGGGTCGACTCGCCGTTCACGGAGGTCACCGACGAGGACCGCACCTTCTTGCTGGAGCAGATCAACGCCCGGCTCGACCTGCCCGAGCCGCTCACGGTCGACGACATCATCGCGGAGCGCTCGGGCGTGCGGCCGCTCGTCGTGCCCAGGAGCGGGAGCGACCACAGCGAGGTCGACTGGACGACCTTGAGCCGCAAGCACGAGATCGAGCGCGATGACGCCCGGGGCGTCGTCACGGTCTTCGGCGGCAAGCTCACCGACTGCCTCAACGTCGGTGAGGAGGTCGCGGCTGACGTGGAGGCCCTCGGCATCCCGCTGGAGAAGGACCTGACCAACTGGTACGGCGAACCGGCCAAGGCCACCCGCGCAGAGTTCTATCGCCAGGCACGGCTGATGAAGCTCGACAGCATGCGGAGCAAGCCCGACACCGAGCCACTGACCGACCGGCTGTGGCGCCGCTACGGGCGACGCGCCTTCGACCTCCTTGAGGCCATTCGCGCCGACCCGGACATGGCACGCGACGTCATGGGTTCCGCCGACTACATCCGCGCCGAGCTGATGGGCGCGGCAGATCACGAGATGATCGTCACGCTGGATGACTTCCTGCGTCGCCGGTCCAAGATCGACCTCGTGGTCTGTGACGACGACATCCTCGGCAGCGCAGGGTTGGAGGAGGTCGCGCGCATCCTCTTCGGCGACGACGCCCAGCGCAGGCTCGATGACTACCTCCTCGACAAGCGGCCAGAGAGGGAACACCGCGTCCCGAGCACTGGTTGAGGGCCCCATGCGCATCCTCATCATCGGTGGCCACGGCAAGGTGGCCCGTCTGCTCACACCGCTCCTCACCCACGCAGGACACGAGGTGACGGCGATCGTCCGCAACCCCGAGCACGTCACTGACGTCGAGACTGACGGCGCGAACGCCCTGGTCGCCGACGTGCAGGCCATGAGCCCCTCAGCGCTCACCGAGGTGATGCAGGGAGTGGACGCGGTCGTGTGGTCGGCCGGCGCTGGTGGAGGCGAGCCCAGCCGTACGTATGCCGTGGACCGTGACGCCGCGATCGCCACCATGGACGCTGCCCAGGACGCAGGCGCCCGCCGCTACGTCATGGTCAGCTACTTCGGCGCCGGCCCCGACCACGGGGTCTCCGAGGACAACGCCTTCTTCGCCTATGCAGAGGCGAAGAGCGCTGCGGACGCCCACCTCGTCGACACCGACCTGGCGTGGACGATCGTGCGGCCGAGCGCGCTCACCGACGACGCCCCGACCGGTGAGATCGAGACCGCGCGGGCCGGCGCGAGCGCGGGGTCGGTCTCGCGCGGGGATGTCGCACGGGTCGTCGCAGACACCCTGGACCGCCCCGGACTGGCCGGTCGGGTCATCGAGTTCAACAACGGGAACACCCCGATCGCGGTGGCACTCGCCGCCCACGAAGCCTGAGCTGGAGCCTGACTCCGCGCGTTCCCGGCAACGACAGCTGAGCTGGAGCGCGTCCGCCGCGCCTTGACCGACAGGTGGCCGGTCGCACGGGCCCACCGACCTCGCCGCCGCGAGATCGCGAGCTCGACCCAGCCGTTCGGACGTCCCCACACCAGCGTCGAGCGGCCGTCCCTCCCATTGAGCCTGTCAGAACGGTGGCAGGTCGTGGTTGGTGTCGTGGCCAGTGTCGTGGTGCCTGCCGCCCAGTGGTCGGGCACCACGGCACCGCGACCATTCACTGCTCACGGTGATCGCTGGTACGAGCCGATGTCGGTCCAGTGGCTCACCGATGCCGACCAGCTGCCCGCGAGACCCACGCTGACCGCCTGTGGCCAGGAGGAGATGCTCCTGGGCGTGCTCAAGTCGTGAGAAGGGACCGGCGTCCAGATTCCGCCTCCGTGACACCTCACCCCGATCGTGCAGCTC
>JBDTDY010000011.1:0-4122 GCA_039922835.1 Ornithinibacter sp. | reverse complement strand
CTCGGCGCCCTCCTGGTGGGCAGCCTCGATCGCCTGGTGCAGGTCCGCGAGGTGGCGGTCGACCTGGTCGGGGTCGTAGCCCCGGAAGACGGTGGGGAACTCCGGCTGGTTCATCTGGACTCCTGGTCAGGGGTGGTGTGGTCAATGGTCTCAGGGACGGCGAGGGCGTCGATGACCCCGCTGAGCGCCCTGAGCTGCTCGGTGATCGCGTCGCGGCGGGCCGCCAGGGTGTGGACCTCGGCCCGGGCGCGCTCCACGGCGGCCTGGGCCTCGGCTCGCACGGTGTCGGCACGCTGGCGTGCCTCCGTGGATGCCTTCATGATCTCAGCCCGGGCGGCCCGGTGCTGCTCGTGGGCCTCGCGCTGCATCCGCTCGACGTCCTCGGCGGCCCGCTGGCGCACCGTTCGGGCGCCCTGCTCCGCGTCGTCCAGGCGCCGCTGGGCGCGCTCGCGCAGCTCGTGCTCACGGGCGGCCGCCTGGTCCAGGAGCCGGGCAGACTCTCGCGCGGTCGCCTCCCGGGTGCGGGCGGCGTCGGCGGCGGCCTCGGCGAGCACCGCCTCCGCCTGGGCGTTCATCCGCGCGGACGCCGACTCTGCCTCCGCCAGCCGGTCGCGGCTCTTGGTGCTCGCACTGCCGAGGAGGGTCTGCACCCGGTGCCGATGTGCTCGGGAACGTTCACCGAGGTCCTGGTGGTGGGCGCGTGCCCGCGCGGAGCTCTCTTCCTCGGTGCGGGTCAGGATCTCGCGCACCGTGCCCTGCGCCCACGCCAGGTGGGCGTCGGCTGCTCCGAGGCGGTCGCTGGCCTCGCCCTCGGCATCCGCGACCATCCGCTCCGCCGTATCCGTGGCCTGCGTGAGGATGCCGTGGCTCGTGGCCCGGGTTGCCTCCTCGGTGGCAGCGACGTCGGCAAGACGCGCGGTGACCTCGTTCTGGGCAGCGCTGCGCTGCCCGCTCACCTCGTCCTCGACGTCGCGGCGCAGGCCGTCGAGCTCCGAGCGGGTCGACGCGCTCAGGGCCTCGAGCTCGGCGCTGTGGGTGTCGTGCTCGAGGGCCCAGCGGGCTTGGTGCCCTCGTTCCTCCTCGGCGAGTCGGGCGATGGTCTGCTCGTGGGTGTCCCGTGAACGCGTGAGGAGTGAGTCGGCGGTGGCCCGGGCCTCCTTCAGGGTGGCTCGCGCCTCGTCCTCGGCGATGGCGACCGCCTCGTCGCTGGCCTTGGTGGCTCGCGCGCGCAACAGGGCGGCCTGGTCGGCTGCGTCCGCGAGCATGATCTCGACCTCGGAGCGGGTCTCTGCCAGCGCCCGCTCGGAGTCCTCCCGGGCGGAGGCGACCTTCGCTGCGAGCCCCGCGAGCTCGTGGCTGGCGGCCGCGATCTCGCCCCGGAGGCGGCCGGCCTCCGTGCGTGCAGCAGCAGCCTCCTGCCCGGCGTCCGCGCGAAGCTCGTCAGCGAGCCGCTGGGCGCGGGTCAGCAACGACAGCACCTCGTCGACCGGGCTCGGGGGTGCCTCGCGGGCCGCGTCGCGCGTCGGTTCGGTACTCAGGCTGTGCTCGGACACGCCGCCATGATGACAGACCGGGGTGAGTGCCGGTCAGCGCGCGATGGGGCGCAGGGCAGCAGGTAGATTGTCGGAGTCTGCAGCGGCTCCTTGCCGTGTCGTCCACCACCGAAGGAGCCCACGCGGTGTCAGCACGCCTGTTCACGTCCGAGTCCGTCACCGAGGGCCACCCCGACAAGATCTGTGACCAGATCTCGGACGCGATCCTGGACGCGATGCTCGCGCAGGACCCGCACAGCCGGGTCGCGGTCGAGACCATGGTGACGACCGGACTGGTGCACGTCGCCGGCGAGGTGACCACCGAGGCCTACGTCGAGATCCCCAAGATCGTGCGCGACACCGTGCTCAAGATCGGCTACGACAGCTCGACGAAGGGCTTCGACGGCGCATCGTGCGGGGTCGAGGTCTCCATCGGCCAGCAGAGCCCGGACATCGCCCAGGGCGTGGACACGGCATTCGAGAGCCGCACCGGTGGCGTGGACCCGCTCGACAAGCAGGGCGCCGGTGACCAGGGCCTGATGTTCGGCTACGCCTGCGACGACACCCCCGAGCTGATGCCGCTGCCGATCTTCCTCGCGCACCGTCTGGCCGAGCGGCTCACCGCGGTGCGCAAGAGCGGTGACCTGTCCTACCTGCGCCCCGACGGCAAGACCCAGGTCACCATCGCCTACGAAGGGGACCGTGCGGTGTCCCTGGACGCGGTCGTCGTCTCCAGCCAGCACGCCGAGGACATCAGCCTCGACGGAATGCTCGCGCCCGACGTGCGCAGCCAGGTCATCGAGCCGGTCCTGGCCGAGCTCGCCGACCACGGCACCGACCTGCGCACCGAGGACTACCGCGCCTACATCAACCCGACCGGGAAGTTCGTCATCGGGGGCCCGATGGGCGATGCGGGTCTCACCGGCCGCAAGATCATCGTCGACACCTATGGCGGCATGGCCCGCCACGGTGGCGGTGCGTTCTCCGGGAAGGACCCGAGCAAGGTCGACCGCTCGGCGGCCTACGCCACCCGTTGGGTCGCCAAGAACGTCGTCGCAGCCGGTCTGGCCCGACGATGTGAGGTGCAGGTCGCGTATGCCATCGGCAAGGCCCAGCCCGTCGGGCTCTACGTCGAGACCTTCGGCACCGAGAGCGTCGCGGCGGAGAAGATCCAGGCCGCGATCCTCGCGGTCTTCGACCTGCGCCCGGGTGCCATCCTCGACGCGCTCGACCTGCTCCGCCCGATCTACAAGCCCACAGCGGCCTACGGCCACTTCGGCCGCAGAGTCGCCGACGGCGTCGACAACGCCTTCACCTGGGAGCGCACCGACCGCGTCGAGGCGCTGCAGCGGGCGGCGCGCGGCTGACCGTCGCCGGGCTCCGATAGTTTCGGGCCCATGAGCCAGGGGGAGCAGGGGACGCCGGAGGGCGGGCAGCTCGACCTCGTCGTGCCCCGGGTGCCCGCGAGACGGCGGCTGTCCTCCGACGACCCGACGACCGCGGACCTCCCGGTGGCGCTGGTGCAGGTCGACACGGGCCTGGCCCACCTCGACCGGCCGTTCGAGTACACCGTTCCCGAGTCCGCGGCGGCGGCCGCACTCCCCGGGGTGCGGGTGAAGGTCCGCTTCGCCGGTCGGGACCGTGACGGGTTCGTCCTGGAGCGACGCGGGGCCGCAGAGCACGAGGGCACGTTGGCACCGTTGCGCCGGGTCGTGTCCGCCGAGCCGGTCCTGGACCCCGAGGTGCTGGCGGCCGCTCGCGCCGTGGCGAGCAGGTATGCCGGCACGCTCGGTGACGTGCTCCGCCTCGCAGTGCCCCCTCGCCACGCCACTGCGGAGAAGTCGTTGGCGATCGAGCCGCCGGAACAGCCAGACCTGCCCGACGGTGCGGGCACCTCCTGGGACAGGTATGCCGCTGGGCCGGCGTTCCTCACCCGGGTCACCGCCGGCGGGGCGCCTGGAGCGTCGGTCCTGGCCCTGCCGTCCGTGGACCCGGCGGGCGACTGGCCGGCGCTCCTCGCGGATGCCGTCCGAGCAGCCCTCGAGGGGGGCCGCGGAAGCGTCGTGGTCGTGCCCGACCACCGTGACGTGGCACGGGTCGACGCAGCGCTCCTGGCGGCGCTCGGGCCGGGCAGGCACACCCGGCTGACCGCGGACCAGGGGCCGCAGGCGCGCTACACGGCATACCTGAAGGTCCTGCGGGGGCACGTCAAGGTGGTGGTGGGCACGCGCGCGGCGGCGTTGGCGCCGGTGCGCGACCTGGGTCTGGTCGCCTGGTGGGATGACGGCGACGACCTGCACGAGGAGCCGCGGGCTCCGTACCCGCACGTGCGGGAGGTGCTGCTGGCCCGGGCCTCGCGCACCGCCGCCGCGGTGGTGTCCGCCGGTTTCGCGAGGACTGCTGCGGTGGCAGACCTCGTGGGCCGGGGGGTGCTCACTCCCGTGGAGGCGCCGCGCGCTGCGGTCCGCGCCGCGGTGCCCTCGGTGCGGGTCGCGGGGGAGGGGCGCGACGCGGATCAGGACCCGGCGGCCGGCGCGGCGCACCTGCCGACGCTGGCGTGGCGCGCGGCGAAGGAGGGGCTCACCCGCGG
>JBDTDY010000010.1:0-2777 GCA_039922835.1 Ornithinibacter sp. | reverse complement strand
CGCGCACCCAGACGTTCATGGAGAAGTTCTCCAACTGGTACACGCCCGGCATCATCGTGCTGGCCCTGGTCACGGGTCTGGTCACCGGAAACATCGTGCTCGCGCTGACCCTGTTGGTCATCGGCTGCCCCGGCGCCTTGGTCATCTCGATCCCGGTCGCGATTGTCGCCGGCATCGGCCGTGGAGCCAAGGACGGTATCCTCATCAAGGGTGGCGAGTACCTCGAGACGAGCGCAAAGATCAGTGCGGTCGCACTGGACAAGACCGGCACCCTCACCGAGGGCAAGCCGTACCTGACGGACGTCAGCGTCCTCGATGCGACCATGGACCGAGCCCAGGTGCTGCGGTGGGCTGCTCGTGCCGAAGCTGGCTCGGAGCACCCACTGGCTCGCCCCATCATTGATGCGGCACGGGCCGAGGGGCTGCGGATCGAGGGTGTGCCCACAGCCACCGAGCCGGTGCCCGGCAAGGGAATCGTGGCGATGCTCGACGGACATCGGGTCGCGGTCGGCAACCTGCCGCTGGTGATGGCTGAGGGCATCGCCGACGTCGACAGTGCAGAAGCTGAAGTCGACCGGCTCGCCGGACTGGGACGGACCCCGATGGTGGTCACCCTCGATGCGCGGGTGATCGGTGTCATCGCGGTCGCCGACCGGCTCCGCGACGACGCGAAGGAAATGATCGCCCGTCTGCATGACACCGGTGTGAAGAAGGTCATCATGCTCACCGGGGACACGCGCCGCGTCGCCGAGGCCGTCGCCAGCACTATCGGACTCGACGAGGTCCGTGCGCAGATGCTGCCCGAGGACAAGCTCAGCGTCGTCCAGGAACTGCAGGCGGAGGGTTACACGGTGGCCATGGTCGGCGACGGCGTCAACGATGCGCCTGCCCTGGCCACCGCTGACATCGGTGTCGCGATGGGCGCCGCCGGTACGGGTGTGGCGATCGAGACAGCCGACATCGCCCTCATGAAGGACGATTTGCTCAAACTGCCCCAGGCCATCGGATTGGCGCGCGGCACCGTCCGGGTCATGCAGCAGAACATCGCGATCGCCTTGATCACGGTCGTCGTGCTCCTGGTCGGCGTTTTTGCCGGGGGCGTCACGATGGCGATCGGCATGTTGGTGCACGAGGCGTCGGTCCTGTTGGTGATCGCGAACGCGATGCGACTGCTGCGTCATCGCGACCTCCGGCCCGTCGGCCCGCGGGTCGACGAGCCGCAGGCCGAACCGGCCAAGGCCAACCAAGCGGCCTAACCCGACTCGGGCGCCGGCGACTCCACGTCGCCGGCGCCCATCCGTTCGAAAGGAACCACATCATGTCCATAGTCTTCGTCTTCACCTCCTACGGCAGCGCCGAGCACCAGGAACTCGCGGATCGTGAGATCCGATCCCCGTCCACGGCGAGATCGCCATCGAGGCTCGCGCAGCCGGAGTGAACCCCGCGCGCGAACGGGTCGAAGCGACCGGCGCGATCTTCGTGCCTTCCGGCGACGGCGTCGCGGCCCCGGTGCGCAACGTGGCACCCGACGGTGTCGACCTCCTGGCCGATCTCGCGTGCGGCGACGCGCTCCGCGCTCTGGCGTCACTGGTGGGGGAACCATCAGGAATCGTGTCAGCCGCGGAAGCCACCACCGCGGTCGAACCTGGCGGTGCGGGGCGAAAGCGGTCCGAGGGCGTGCTGGCGAGATCGCGGGTGACGCCGAGTATGGCCTGGTCGACCCGCACGTTATCCAGACGGACGACTCGGACCGAGCCGCCGAGGCGATGGCGGCCGTGGAATCAGGTCACAGCAACGGCAAGGCCGTCATCGTGTCCTGACTCGGCACGGGCTCGCTCCATGCTGCGGATCTCGCGGTGGATCGTCAGGGCGCGCAGCGCGGACAGGATTGCGACGAGGTCGACGACCTCCTGCAGCAACGCTCCCGCGACCGCCGGTAGGTACCCGAAGGCGGCCACGAGCATCAGGGCGACCGAGATGATGATGCCCATCCAGATCGATTGGAGAGCGATGGACACGGTGCGGCGCGACACCTCCATGACGTCCGCCACCCGGGCCACGTCGTCGGAGGTGACGACCGCCGGCGCCGACTCGCTGGCTGCGGTCGCGCCTCGGCCGGCCATCGCGATACCCACGTCTGCCACCGCGAGCACGGGGGCGTCGTTGATGCCGTCGCCCACCATCAGGACGGGCTTGGGCTCCAGAGACCGGACGATGTCGACCTTCGCCTGGGGCGTGGTCTCGGCGTGGACGGTCGAGATGCCGACCTCGCGGGCGATCGATTCCGCCGTGGGCGCGACGTCTCCGGTGACCATGACGATCTCAGTGACGCCGGCCTCACGCAGCCGGACGACGGTATCGGCGGCGCGGGTTCGCACCGGGTCGGACAGGACGATCACCCCGGCAAGCGCGCCGTCGACCGACACATAGACCGCGGTCTCCCCGGGACCGAGCGCGGTCCGCTGCAGCGGGCCGGTGGCTTCTTCGATGAAGGCGGGTTTGCCCACTCGCACCCGTGAACCGTCGCCGAGGGTCGCTTCAACGCCGTGGGTCGCGATCTCCTCGGCAGAGACGATTTGGGGCAGGTCGAGCCCGTCGCGTCCGGCCACGTCGATGATCGGCTGGGCGAATACGTGGACCGAATGGTGTTCGGCCGCGGCCGCGAGCCGCAGCGTGTCCTCGGCCGAACGGTTCGCGGCACGGATCTCGACGACGTCGGGCTTGCCCTGGGTCAGGGTTCCGGTCTTGTCGAAGGCGACGGTCCGCACCTTGGACAG
>JBDTDY010000009.1:0-6698 GCA_039922835.1 Ornithinibacter sp. | reverse complement strand
CGACCGGCTGGCTCACGCCCGACCCACCTCCGCGAGGATCTCCTGCACCGCGGTGTCTACCGGCACGTCCCGGCGCTCCCCGCTGCGACGGTCCTTGAGCTCGATGGTGCCGGTGGCGAGGCCGCGCCCGACGACGACGATGGTCGGCACGCCGATGAGCTCGGCGTCCTTGAACTTCACCCCGGGGCTGGCCTGGCGACGGTCATCGAGCAGCACCTCGAGCCCACCCGCCTCCAACGCGCGGGTGAGTTCCTCGGCATAGGTGAGCACGGCGTCGTCCTTGCCGGTCGCCACGACGTGCACGTCGGCCGGGGCGAGCGCGCGCGGCCAGACCAGCCCGAGCTCGTCGTGGTTGCCCTCGGCGACGCACGCGACGGCCCGGGACACCCCCACCCCGTAGGAGCCCATCGTCACGGTGCGCAGCTTGCCGTTCTCGTCGAGCACCTTCAGGTCCAGCGCCTCGGCATACTTCGTGCCGAGCTGGAAGATGTGCCCCATCTCGATGCCTCGGGCGGTCTCCAGGAGCTGCCCGCACGACGGGCACTCGTCACCGGCGCGCACCTCGGCGGCCTCGATGGTGCCGTCGGCGGTGAAGTCCCGGCCGGCGACGAGGTCGATGACGTGACGCCCCGATGCATCCGCACCGGTGACCCACGCCGTGCCCTCGCTCACCCGGGGGTCGAGCAGGTACCGGATGCCGGACGCCTTCTCCGAGCCCAGCACCCCGGGCCCGATGTAGCCCTTGGCCAGGGACGGATGGGTCGCGAAGTCCTTCTCCTCGAAGGCCTGCACGGCAGCGGGCTCGACCTGGGCACCGAGCCGCTTCTCGTCGACCGCTCGGTCACCGGGCAGGCCGATCGCCAGGGGCTCACGGGTGCCATCAGGGTGCACGAGCATGACGATGACGTTCTTCAGGGTGTCCGCTGCGCCCCACGAGCGGCCGTCGGCGCGCGGGAACGCGTCCTCGAGGTGCGCGACGAGCGTGTCGATCGTCGGGGTGTCGGGGGTGTCCTCGACGTGCGCTGCGGGCACGCCCGACGCGTCCACGGCATCCGGCACCGGCACCCGCACGGCCTCGACGTTCGCGGCATACCCACAGCTGGAGCAGTGGACGTAGGTGTCCTCGCCGTTGTCGGCGGTCGCGAGGAACTCCTCGCTCTTGGAGCCACCCATCGCCCCCGCCATCGCCTGGACGATGACGTAGTGGAAGCCGAGCCGGTCGAAGATCCGGACGTACGCGTCGCGGTGCAGCCCGTAGCTCTTGTCGAGCCCGGCCCCGTCGATGTCGAAGGAGTAGCTGTCCTTCATGACGAACTCACGACCGCGCAGCAGACCCGCCCGGGGCCGCGCCTCGTCGCGGTACTTGATCTGGATCTGGTAGATCGACAGCGGCAGGTCCTTGTAGGAGCTGTAGAGGTCCTTGACCGTGAGGGTGAACATCTCCTCGTGGGTCGGCCCCAGCAGGTAGTCGGCGCCCTTGCGGTCCTGGAGCCGGAAGACGTTGTCGCCGTATTCGCTCCACCGCCCACTCGCCTCGTAGGGCTCCCGCGGAAGCAGCGCGGGGAAGAGCAGCTCCTGGGCACCGATGGCGTCCATCTCCTCGCGCACGATGGTCTCCACCCGGCGGAGCACCTTCAGGCCGAGCGGCAGCCAGGTGTAGATGCCGGGGCTGACCCGACGGATGTAGCCGGCTCGCACGAGGAGCTGGTGGCTCGGGACCTCGGCGTCCGCAGGGTTCTCACGAAGGGTTCGCAGGAACAGGGACGACATGCGCATGGCCACGGGTGGTCTCCTCGGGGTGGGGCGAGCAACCCGCCAAGGATAACGAGGCGCGCCCGTCGCCCGGACCGCTCAGCCCGCGAGCGCGCTCTGCCCCAGGACGAGAGCCCCCATGGCCAGGACGAACCAGCCGAATGCCGTGCGCAGCGTGGCCTGCGGGACCCGCCCCGCGAACAGCCCGCCCGCGACGGCGCCGACCACCGCGAGGGCGGTGACCGAGAGGGCGAAGGGCCAGTCCAGGGCGGTCGAGGCCAGGTGGCCCGCGAGCCCCGCAGCGCTGTTCATCGCGATGACGAGGAGCGAGGTGGCCACCGCGGCAGTCATCGACAGGCCGCCCAACAGGACCAGTGCCGGCACCACGAGGAAGCCTCCCCCGGCGCCCACCGTGCCGGTCACGAGACCGACCGCGACCCCCTGCAGGACATAGCGCCCCGTCGTGCGGACAGTGGAGCGCGCTGGCACGGGGACGGCTGAGGTGTCGTCCGACTGCTCCCTGCCTCCACGCCGCCCCCTGATCATGGCGATCGCCGTGGCAAGCATGAGCAGGGCGAACCCGGCGAGCAGCACACGACCCGGGATGAACGCCGCGAGGCGGCCACCGGCATACGCCCCGACCATCGCGGCCAGCCCGAAGGTCACGCCGGTGCGCCACCTGACCCGTCCCGCTCGCGCGTGCGGCACCAGGGCAGCGAGCGAGGTGACGCCGACGACGAGCAGTGAGGTCGCGATCGCCTCCTTGGGCGCCAGGCCCGCCACCAGGGTCAGGAGCGGCACCATGAGGATCGAGCCGCCTCCGCCCAGCAGCCCGAGCACCACGCCGACGAGGGCGGCGAGCGCGAGGACGAGGACGAGCACGCGGGAAGGATACCCCAAGGGGTATCAAGTCGATCAGTGCAGGGTCGCCTCGTAGCGCGCTCGCATCCCGTCATCGACGAAGCCGAGCCGCAGGTAGAGCTCGTGCGCCGGGTTGTCGACGTTCACGGCGAGCCAGGCCTGCTCGCACCCTCGTCTGGCCAGCGCGCTGAGCGACCGCGCGACGAGGTGGGCGCCGAGCCGCCGCCCACGCCAGTCCGGCACCACCCCCACCTGGTCGATCCAGCAGTCGGAGAGGGTGACGAAGGCCACCGGCTCCCCCGCCCGGTCGAGCACGACCCGCGAGTCCTCGGCCAGGAACTCCTCGTCCTCCACGAGGAAGCCGAGCCACTCCTCCTGCGGGGTGCCGGGGAAGCCCGGCCGGTCGGCGAAGGAGCGTGAGTATGCCGTGTGGAACAGGCCGGCGCTCCGCTCCCCGAAGGGCAGCCGGGTCACGCCCTCCGGTGCGCGCACGACCGGGATGCCGATCATGTCGTGGCGCATCACGTGCTCCGCGAAGGTCCTGCGCAGACCGATCTCGGCCGCGAGCGCCTCGGAGTCCCTCGACGCGGACTCCGCCACCACCCTCAACAGCGACCCACCGCTGTGCTCCCGACACCACGCGACGAGCTCGTGACTGTGCCCCTGGTGGCGCGAGGAAGGGTGCACCAGGCCGGTGGCGGTGCGCCGGCCCGTGCCGTCGAGGAAGACCCCGGCCACGGCCACGAGGTCACCAGTCTCGTCACGACCCCCGATGCCGGCATCGCTGAGGAAGAAGCGCCGCAGCATCGGCTCGTCGCTGAGGGTGGGCAGCCCTCCGTCGGCCGCCAGGCACGCGCGGGCCAGGCTCGCCAGGGCGGGCAGATCGGTCTCGGTCAGGGGCGACCAGGCCAGCGTCGACACCGCTCAGCCCTTCGCACCCGATGCGGGGTTCACGACCGCCCCGCCGCTCGGAGGGCGGTGCGGATGAGGGGTAGCTGGAGGGGCAGTCGAGCCAGGGTGGCCGCGAATCCGGCTCTCGAGGCAGGGTCGCCACGTCGTGCTGCCCGGCGGGCGTGGGTCACGCTCATCTGCACGTTGGCCGGGAAGACCGCCACCAGGAGGGCAGCGCTCCACCAGCCCGCAGCCCTCCGCGTGCTCGGTGTCACCAGGCCGGCGGCGCAGAGCAGCTCCACCACACCCGAGGCGTAGACGAGCTCGCGCGTCGCGGGCAGGGCGCGCGGCACCATTCCCTCGAAGACCTCGGGCCGCACCAGGTGGGTCACACCGGACGTCGCGAGGACGGCGGCCAGAGCCGCAACGTCCTTGGTCAGTGGCGGGGAAGGGGTCGGCATGCCTCATCCAACCACTGGCCCGCAAGGGGCGGCGACAGGGCCGTCACAGCAACACCGTGGCGAAATCCCCGACCTCACGAAAACCCAGTCGTGCGTAGGTTGCTCGTGCCGGCCCGTTGTAGTCGTTGACGTAGAGGGTGACGAGCGGCGCCTGCCCCACCATCACCTGTTCGACGACGCTGGCGAGCATCGGCACAGCCAGCCCCCGACCGCGAAGCCGTGGGGCCAGCCACACCCCTTGGAGCTGCGCGCAGCCCAGGGCCAGGCTACCTACGTCGGTCTTGAAGACCACCTCGCCGGCCTCGATCACGACGTAGGTGTGTCCGCGCCCGATGAGCGCGGCGAGTGAGCCACGGTAGCCCCGGCTGTTCCCGGTGTAGGGCGGGTAGCCGATCTCAGCCGTGAACATGTGCTCCGCCGCGGGGAGGACCAGGTCGAGGTCGGCCGGCACCGCTGGCCGCACGCGAGGGTCGAGGTCGACCCCGAGGCTCGAGGGGGGCCGGTCGGCGACGAGCAGCGGCTGGCGACTGCGGCGGGCACGCGCCCTCCCCCAGTGCGGCTCCAGGTGCGACCAGAGGTCCTCGACCTCGTCGCGGGGACCGAAGATCGAGGCACACCGGCCCCGCCACCGTCGCATCCGCTCGGCCATCGCCGAGCGGCTCTCCGCGGTGGTCCCGACCGGGACCACGTTCGCGCTTGCCCAGCACAACGACGTCAGCTCACCGTCGACCCGGTACCCCAATACTGCCGACAGCGACCCGGTGCGTGCTCCCTCGACGATGCGCGCCGCGACGAACACCCCGGCAGGGACGTCCTGGGCACACACGGCGAGGGCGTCGTCGCGGTCGGCCAGCGACAGCGGACGCACCGGGGATCGAGTGCGGAGCACGCGACCAGCGTAGAGCGTGCCGGCCCGTGGCACCGGAGGTCTCCACGGGTGCTTCGTCGACCCGGGCCAACGGCGCGGCCTGCCAATCCTGGCGGATCAGCCGACGCTGACCGAGGGTGCGCCGGCCGACTCCTCGTCCATCGGCTCGCCCATCTCCTCGGCGATCCGCATGGCCTCCTCGATGAGGGTCTCCACGATCTGGCTCTCGGGCACGGTCTTGATGACCTCGCCCTTGACGAAGATCTGGCCCTTGCCGTTCCCGGAGGCCACCCCGAGGTCGGCCTCACGAGCCTCTCCCGGACCATTGACGACACAGCCCATCACGGCGACGCGCAGTGGCACGGTCATGCCCTCCAGGCCTGCAGTCACCTGCTCGGCGAGGGTGTAGACGTCGACCTGGGCGCGACCGCAGGACGGGCAGGAGACGATCTCGAGCTTGCGCGGGCGCAGGTTGAGCGACTGGAGGATCTGGATGCCGACCTTGATCTCCTCGACCGGCGGGGCCGAGAGGGACACCCGGATCGTGTCGCCGATGCCCTGGCTGAGGAGGGCGCCGAATGCCGTGGCCGACTTGATCGTGCCCTGGAACGCCGGGCCCGCCTCGGTCACACCGAGGTGCAGGGGCCAGTCGCCGCGCTCGGCGAGCTGCTGGTAGGCCTTGATCATGACGACGGGGTCGTTGTGCTTCACGGAGATCTTGAAGTCGTGGAAGTCGTGCTCCTCGAAGAGGCTCGCCTCCCACACCGCGGACTCGACGAGTGCCTCGGCGGTGGGCTTGCCGTACTTCTCCAGGATCCGCTTGTCGAGCGAGCCGGCGTTGACACCGATCCGGATCGAGACGTCCGCAGCCTTGGCCCGGCGCGCGATCTCACCGACCTGGTCGTCGAACTGGCGGATGTTGCCGGGGTTGACGCGCACCGCCGCACACCCCGCGTCGATCGCGGCATAGACGTACTTCGGCTGGAAGTGGATGTCGGCGATGACCGGGATCTGGCTCTTGCGGGCGATCGTCGCCAGTGCGTCAGCGTCGTCCTGGGTGGGGCAGGCGACCCGCACGATGTCGCAGCCGGATGCCGTGAGCTCGGCGATCTGCTGCAGCGTCGCGTCGATGTTGGTGGTCTGCGTCGTCGTCATGGACTGCACCGAGACGGGCGCGTCGCCGCCGACCTCGACCGTGCCGACCTTGATCTTGCGGGTGCGCCGGCGGGGGGCGACGACGGGAGGGGGCAACGGCGGCATACCGAGGGAGACGGACATGGAACCAAGCGTACGTCCGTGCCCTCGAAGCACCATGATCGACCACGTGCAGACCCGCGACACCCTTGACCGCGCCATCGCCGACGACCTGGAGGCTGCCCGACTGCGCGGGTCCCTCGCCGCCCTGCGTGAGGACGCCTCGGTGGCCCGCGAACGACTGGAGGCCCACCGCCGCGCACACTCGCTCGAGGAGGCCGACGTGCGAGCCCTCGAGGGACTGGGCCTGACGCGCGTGCTCAGCGCCGTGCGCGGCACCCGCACCGGAGAGCTGGCGCGTGAGCGTGCCGAAGAGGTGGCGTCCCGGTACCTGATGCAGGCCGCCCTCACCCGACTTCAGCACCTGGAGGGGCGCGCCCAGCAGGTCGATGAGGCTCTGATCCGCCTCGGGGACACCGCCGCACGCCGGTCGGCCGCGCTCGACGCGCACGCCGACGCGGTGCGATCCTCTGGTGGGCCAGAAGTCGGCGAGCTGGATGCCCTCTGCGACGAGCTGGCCGCCGTGCGAGCCCAGGCGCGCGAGGTCGCGGAGGCTCGGGGGGCCGGCTCCCGAGCAGCCACGAGCCTGGACGCGGCGAGGCGCGAGCTCG
>JBDTDY010000008.1:0-12026 GCA_039922835.1 Ornithinibacter sp. | reverse complement strand
TCGATCGAGGCGTCGAGGGTGGCGTCGAAGTCGGCGCCGCTCTGCTTCGCTGACAGGCCCTCGGTCAGGGCCCGGGAGAAGCTGGCGACCACACCGTGCTGGCGGGAGAGCCGTTCGTTCGCCTCCTCGCGGCTGTAGCCCCCCGACAGGGCGACCACCCGCACGACATTGGGGTGCTCGACGAACTCCCGGTAGAAGTCGTCCTCCTCGGGCGGGGTCAGCTTGAGCATCACGAGTTCGTCGGTGCCGAGCGCGTTGACCTGGGCCAGCAGCGCATCCTTGAGCAGGGCCTCGGCCTGCGACTTCTCCGGGGAGTGGATGTCGATCTCCGGCTAGATGATCGGCACCAGCCCGCTGGCGATGATCTGCCGGCCGATCTCGAACTGCTGGGTGACCACGGCATCCACCCCTGCCCGGTTGCCCAGCTTGACCACCGAGCGCATCTTGGTGGCGAACACGCCGTGGGCGATCGCCCGCTGGAGCACCTCGTCCAGCCCCGGCATCGGCTTCATGACCTGCACGCCGTCGCTCTCCTCGGCCAGGCCCTTGTCGACCTTGAGGATGGGCACCACGTTCTTCTCCTGCCACAGGTACTCCGCGGAGCCCTTGCCCTCGATCTCGCGCTCCATGGTCATCTCGAAGAGGATTGCCGCCAGGATCCGCTCCCCCGTGAAGGCCGAGCTGGTGATGATCCGGGCCCGCATCTGGTGGACGAGGTCGAACATCTCCTCCTCGTTGGCATAGTCGGACTCATCGATGCCGTAGAGCCGCAGCGCCTTCGGGGTGCTTCCACCGCTCTGGTCCAGCGCGGCAACGAACCCCTTGCCACTCTTCATCTTCTGCAACTGCTCGCCGTTCACGGCGCCACATCCTCTGCTCGCTCACCGACCCTCGGGCCGAGCGGCCCGGAGGCGCATCACTGACCCTCCCAGTCCTACGCCGGCCGCGCAGTGGAGTCAATTCGGAGTCCTCGCCTCGATGGTCAGGCGCCGGGAGCCGGGTCCGTTCCTGAGGTGGCGAAGTGGCGGGCGAGCGGGATCAGACCGAGCACGAGAACCATCGGCACGGCATACCCGATCCTCAGGCTCGCGGTGCCGATCGCCCCGGTGAGCACCGACCCGAGCAGCGCGCCGACATAGTTGAACTGGTTGAACCGGGCGATGACCGCATCAACGCGTGCCTGCCGCGAGGCGTCGTCGCTGCCGAGACCGGCGACCCGGGCCGCGGCGGAGAACGCCAGCGGCGCGATGACCGCGACCCCGAGCCCGACGACGAAGAACCCGAGCACACCCACCTGCCAGGTCGAGGCGGGAGCGAAGACGACGATCGCCAACCCGGCGAATGCCGTGAGCGCGCCGGTCCGCACGACGCTCGGTGCCCCGAAGCGCGCGGTCGCGGCGTCCCCGACCGAGCGGGCGAGGAGGGTGGCCACGAGGTAGGGAAGGGTCGCCAGCGCATACATCGCGGGCGAGGTGGGCGGATCGGTGAAGACCGAGTCACTGCTGAGGTAGACCGGACCCCACGCCGTGACCGCCGTGTCGACCGTGTAGAACAGCACCAGCCCGACGCCCACGAGCGCGATGGCGCGCCACGGCACCCCCAGCGACGTCGGGTCGACCGCGGTGGCACCGTGGTCACGGCGCATCAAGGGGGCTGCGAGCAGCGCGAGCGGACCGAGCACGAGCACGAACGAGGCGCTGGACAGGCTCACGCCGGGCAGGGCGATCGCTCCCAGTGTGGCGAGGATGCCGCCAGCGGTCCAGGCCGCGTGGAGGGAGGGCAGCACCGGCCGCCCGAGCCGGTGCTCCAGGGCCACTGCCTGCATGTTGGATGCTGCGTCGTTGGCGCCCAGCCCGACGCCGTAGACCGCCATCCCGGCAATGAGCAGCGGCAGCCGACCGCTCCCGGCGAGGGCGAGGCCGAGCACCAGGATTCCGGCGGCGATGAGCACCAGGGCGGCCCGCAGGCCCGTGGCGCTGTCGCGGTGGCGCGCCACGACCTCCGACCCGACCGACCCGGCGCCGGCGAGCAGGACCAGGAGAAGCATCAACCCGGCGAGCTGGAGCTCGGAGAGGTCGAAGAGCGACTTGATCTGCGGCAACCGCAGGGTGAGCGAGATGAACAGCAGCCCCTGCACGAGGAATGCGCCGGAGATGGCCGCGCGCTGTCGGCGGACGGCCGTGGTCTCGGTGGTGGTGGGTGCGCTCACAGCGGGTCATTCTCCGGGGCGCGAGCCGCGGCCACCAGAGGCGTGGCCGATCCGGCACCCGGGGAGCGCTGAACAGACCGGCACTACGCTGGCGCGGTGAGCCTGCGGATCCGGATCGACCTCGCCTACGACGGCACCGAGTTCTCCGGTTGGGCGGCCCAGCCGGGGCTGCGCACCGTCGAGGACGAGCTCTGCCGGGGGCTCGCCACGGTGCTGCGCAGCGAGGCCGAGGTGCGGGTGACGGTGGCCGGGCGCACGGATGCCGGGGTGCACGCACGAGGCCAGGTGGCGCACGCCGACATCGACCCCAGGGCGTGGGAGCAGCTACCGGCCAGGCCCGGTCAGCTCCCCGCAGCAGCAGCGGTGATCCGGTTGCGCGGGGTGCTGCCACCGGACATCGTCGTGCGCTCGGTCGCGCCCGCGCCCGAGGGTTTCGATGCCAGGTTCTCGGCTCTCCGGCGCCGTTACCTCTATCGCATCATCGACGACCCGTCGATGCTGGACCCGTTGCGGCGCCGTGACACGGTCGTGGCGAGAAACCGGCTCGACGTGGCGGCGATGGACGCGGCATCGCGGCAGTTGCTCGGGCTGCACGACTTCGGTGCCTTCTGTCGCAAGCGGGCGGGGGCCACGACGGTGCGCACGCTCCTGTCGTTCTCGTGGCGCCGCTCGCCGGGTGGTGTCGTCGAGGGAACTGTCGTGGCGGACGCCTTCTGCCACAGCATGGTCCGAGCACTCGTCGGCTCGGTGGTGCCGGTGGGGGACGGTCGGCTCGGGGTGGACGAGCCGCGCGAGGTCCTCCGCGCGGCGGTCCGGGACCCCCGCATCACGGTGATGCCCCCGCACGGGCTCTCCCTCGAGGAGGTCTCCTACCCGCCGGACGCCGACCTCGCGGCGCGAGCGGTCGAGGCCCGTTCCACCAGAGCCCTCCCCAGCAGTCGAGAGGAGAGAACGCGCCGCGTGCACCGACCGGCAGACGGCGTGTCCTCTCCTCTCGACGGGGTGGGGGAAGGGGAAGTCGGGTGAGATCGGGGCCGCACTCGTGGACACTGGTCTCTCGTGGGACATCTCGACATCAATGCCGTGGGCTTCGCGCTCCCCGACGGCCGACCGCTGCTGCGTGAGGTCACCTTTCGGGTGGGCGAAGGAGCCAAGGTCGCGCTGATCGGTCCCAACGGCACCGGCAAGACCACGCTGCTGCGCATCCTGGCCGGCGACCTCACGGCATCCGAGGGGGCGGTGACCCGCAGCGGGGGCCTCGGGGTGATGCGGCAGTTCATCGGGAAGGTCCGTGACGCCACCACGGTGCGAGACCTCCTCGTCTCGGTCGCCCCCGAGCCGGTGCGCCTCGCCGCGGCGGAGATCGACCGCACCGAGCTCGCGATGATGGAACGGGACTCCGAGCAGGACCAGCTCGCCTACGCCCAGGCGCTCGCCGACTGGGGTGACGTCGGCGGATACGAGTGGGAGACCCTCTGGGACGTCTGCACCGTCGCCGCCATCGGGGTGCCGTACGAGCAGGCCCAGTGGAGGGCCGTCGCCACGCTCTCCGGCGGGGAGCAGAAGCGGGTGGTGCTCGAGGCCCTGCTGCGAGGGCCCGAGGAGGTGCTCCTGCTCGACGAGCCCGACAACTACCTCGACGTGCCTGCGAAGCGGTGGCTGGAGGGTCGGCTCGTCGACTCCCCGAAGACCGTGCTCTTCGTCAGCCACGACCGAGAGCTGCTCGACCGGGTCGCGACCCGGATCGCCACCCTCGAGCCCGCCAGCGCGGGCAACACCGTGTGGGTGCACCCGGGTCGCTTCTCGGGCTACGAGAAGGCCAGGGTCGAGCGCAACGACCGGCTGGACGAGCTGTTGCGACGGTGGGACGAGGAGCACCTCAAGCTCAAGGCGCTCGTCGTGATGTATCGGGAGAAGGCCACGTACAACGACGGGATGGCCTCGCGCCTTCGAGCTGCTGAGACCCGGCTGCGGAAGTTCGTGGAGGCTGGACCACCCGAGGCCGTTCCGCTGCGCCAGCAGGTGGCGATGCGCCTGCGCGGAGGCCGCACCGCCAAGCGGGCCGTCATCGCGACCGCCCTGGAGCTGGCCGTCGACGGGCACCAGTTGATGCGCCCCTTCGACACCGAGCTCTGGTTCGGGGAGCGGGTCGCCGTGCTCGGCAGCAACGGGTCCGGCAAGTCGCACTTCCTCAGGCTGCTCGCCGCCGGGGGAAGCGACCCGGACGTGGAGCACCAGCCCGTCGGCGACATCCGACCCGCCCCCGTCGAGCACTCCGGCCGGGTGGTCCTGGGGTCGCGGGTGCGCCCCGGGTGGTTCGCCCAGACGCACGACCACGCCTCCTTGCACGGGCGCACCCTCCTGGAGATCCTGCACCGCGGCGACGACCACCGGGAGGGTCGGCCGCGCGACCTCGCCGCCCGGGCCCTGGACCGCTACGGGTTGGCTCGCGCCTCGGAGCAGAGCTTCGACTCGCTCTCGGGCGGCCAGCAGGCCCGGTTCCAGATCCTCCTCCTGGAGCTGTCGGGCGCCACGCTGCTGCTGCTCGACGAGCCGACCGACAACCTCGACCTGCACTCGGCCGAGGCGCTGGAGGACGCGCTCGCTGCCTTCGAGGGCACCGTGGTCGCCGTCACCCACGACCGGTGGTTCGCCCGCGGGTTCGACCGGTTCCTCATCTTCCGTGCCGATGGATCGGTGCTCGACAGCGATGAGCCGATCTGGGACGAGGGGCGGGTGGAGCGCACCCGGACAGAGCCGGCCAAGGGAGGGCGAGCACCCGGCAGAAGGTAAAAGAATCGTCAGTTTTTCGCTCGAGGTATGGCTGTGAAGAGGCTACGCACCTAGGTTCCCCCGTGAAGACCGGACCGGGGCGCAGGCGTCTCGGCGACCTCGAGGAGCACCGATGCCCCGTCACCACCGTTCGTATGCCGTGCTGGCCGGAGTCGCCGTCGTGGCCAGCCTGGGGGTGGTCGCGGCAGGCCCCGCGTCGGCAGCCGCCACCTCGGTGACCCTGGTCGGCTCGCTGCAGGACGAGCTGGGATGCTCGAAGGACTGGCAGCCGGACTGTGCGGCGAGCACGTTGGACCGGGTCGGTGACACCCCGGTGTTCAGCGGCACGTTCGAGGTGCCGGCGGGGGCCTATGAGTACAAGGTCGCTCTCGACGGCACCTGGACGGTCGACTACGGCGCAGACGGAGTCCAGGGTGGCGCGAACCTTCCGCTGGTCCTCGAGGGGCCGGCGACCCTGAGGTTCGACTACGACGACGAGACGCACCTCGTCTCGGTCGCGCCCACCGGCCTCGCCGGCGGCACCACGAGGGGTGACGCACGACTGGCGAAGGACTCGCTCCGGTCCTCCCTCACCCGCGAGCGCTTCTACTTCCTCATGGCGGACCGCTTCGCCAACGGGTCAACCGCCAACGACGAGGGCGGGCTCACCGGTGGCCCCCTCACGACCGGCTTCGACCCCACGCACAAGGGCTTCTACCACGGTGGTGACCTCAAGGGTGTCACCCAGAAACTCGACTACATCAAGGGCTTGGGCACCACGGCGATCTGGCTGACGCCGAGCTTCAAGAACAAGCCCGTGCAGGGTGGCCCGGGCCAGGAGAGCGCCGGTTACCCCGGCTACTGGATCACCGACTTCACCCAGATCGACCCACACCTGGGCACCAACGCGGAGATGAAGACGCTCATCGACGCTGCCCACAAGACGGGCATGAAGGTCTTCTTCGACATCATCACCAACCACACCGCGGACGTCATCGACTACACCGAGGGCGCCTACACCTACCGCTCGAAGAAGTCCTCGCCCTACGAAAAGGCTGACGGCACCCCCTTCGACGACCGCGACTACGTCAACAGGGCATTCCCGGCCATGGATCCCGCGACGTCCTTCCCCTACACCCCGTTCCTGCACCCCGGCGATGAGAACGCGAAGACGCCTGCCTGGCTGAACGACCCGCTGATGTACCACAACCGTGGCGACTCGACCTTCGCCGGTGAGTCCTCCACCTACGGCGACTTCGTGGGCCTGGACGACCTGTTCACCGAGCGCCCCGAGGTCGTGAAGGGGATGGGGGACATCTACAAGAAGTGGGTGGACTTCGGCATCGACGGCTTCCGGATCGACACGGTCAAGCACGTCAACCTGGAGTTCTGGCAGAAGTTCGTGCCCGACATCCTCGGCGAGGCCGCCCGGGTGAAGAACGATGACTTCTTCGCGTTCGGCGAGGTCTACGACGGCAACCCGCAGGTCATGTCGCAGTTCACCACCGCGGGCAAGCTCCAGGCAACGCTCGACTTCGGCTTCCAGCAACAGGGCGTCGACTTCGCCAAGGGCAACCCGGCATCGGTGCTCGCCGACTTCTACGCCAAGGACGACTGGTACACCGACTCCGACAGCAACGCCTACCAGCTGCCGACGTTCCTCGGCAACCACGACATGGGCCGCGTCGCGATGTTCCTCAAGGAGTCGTCCAAGGACGAGAAGGAGCACCTGGCGCGGGTGGAGCTCGCCGACTCGCTCATGTTCACCACGCGCGGCAACCCCGTCACCTACTACGGCGACGAGCAGGGCTTCATCGGCACGGGCGGAGACCAGCTGGCGCGAGAGGACATGTTCGCGAGCAAGGTGGACGTCTACAACACCGAGGACGTCCTCGCCGGCCCCGAGGGGGCGCGTGACCGCTTCGGCACCACGCACCCCCTCTATCGGCACATCCGAGAGCTCTCCCGGGTGCGCGCGCAGCACCCCGCCCTGGCGGACGGTGCTCAGGTCCAGCGCTACGCGGCTGACGGAGCAGGCATCTTCGCGGTCTCGCGCATCGACGCGAAGAAGAAGTCGGAGTACCTCGTCGTCGCGAACAACGACACCAAGGCGGCGACCGCATCCTTCGACACCTGGACCACCAGGGGTGCGTTCGTGCCGGTCATGGGCGCCAGGAAGCCGATGAAGACCTCGCGCAGCGGCATGGTGACGGTGACCGTTCCCGCCCTGACGGTGGCCGTCTATCGCGCCAGTGCCCCGATGGACACGAGGGTGGCGGCACCGAAGGTGAGCCTCACGGTCCCCGAGGGAGGGGTGTCCGGCCGCGCGGAGATCCGCGCTGACGTCCAGAGCGGCACCTTCGTCCAGGCGACCTTCCTCTTCCGTCCCGTCGGCACCACGAAGTGGCGCGCCCTGGGCACCGACGACAATGCGCCGTTCCGCGTGTTCCACGACGTGTCGGGGATCCCGCTGGGTTCGGTCCTGGAGTACCGCGTCGTGGTGAGGGATGCCGGTGGCCGAGTCGCTGCCGACGGTGACTGGGCGAATGTGGTCGTGCAGAAGCCGCCGCCGACCCAGGCAGAGATCGGTGACGTGGTCAACCAGCCCGCCGCCGTGTCCGTCCCCGGAACGCACAACTCGGAGATGGGCTGTGCTGCGGACTGGCTTCCCGACTGCGGGCAGGCCCAGCTGGCCCTCGACGCCAGGGACGGGATCTGGAAGAAGTCGTTCACCCTCCCGAAGGGGCCCTACGCCTACAAGGCGGCGATCGACAAGGCCTGGACCGAGAACTACGGCGACAAGGGTGTGCGCGACGGCACGAACATCTCCTACGAGACCGACGGAAGCGTGACGTTCTACTACGATCACGCCACGCACTGGGCGACCTCGGACGAGCAGACGGAGATCATCACGGCGGCCGGCTCGTTCCAGTCCGAGCTCGGGTGCCCCGCTGACTGGCTGCCGGACTGCATGCGCCCGTGGCTGCAGGACAAGGACGGCGACGGGGTCTACGCCTGGGCGACCACGCAGATCCCCGCGGGCTCGTGGGACTTCAAGATCGCGCACGGGCTCTCGTGGGTCGAGAACTACGGCGATGGTGGCATCCCCGACGGCGCGAACATCTCCCTCGTGGTGCCCACGACCGGCGCGACCACCACGTTCACCTACGACTCGGCGACCCACCAGAGCGCGGTGACCAGCAACTGAGCCCGAGGACCTCTGGCTGCCGGACGGCGGACCGGTCGGCTACTGGGTGCCAGACGTCTTGATCGTGACGTCCTTCCCGGCCAGGAACACCCGAAATCCGGCTCCGCTGACAGTGACCTCGGTCAGCACGACTCCGTCGGGCATTCCCGGGATGTCCTGACGGATCGTCACCAGGTTTCGGGCGATGGCGCTGGCGGCGGAGTCGAGGAAGGCCGGCCCCCCGAGATCGACGGACTCGGGCTCGATGAGCAGCTGGCCCTGGTCAGCGACCACGGTGCTGATGGCGCGCACCGTGAGGTCCTGTCCGAAGATGGTCACCGTCCTCTCGATCCCGACGCGGCCGGCGTCGACGGCATACAGGCGGGTTCCCTCACCGACCTTCTCCGCGACGGTCCGGAACGGGACCCTTGCCTCGATCTCGAGGCGCTGGGCGCGCAGCAGGCCGCCGGGTGAGGAGCGCATCCCTGACCCCTTGGCGACGAGGTCGTCGAGGTCGCCCTGGGGCGACACGACGTCGGCGCTGTGCAGCTCGAAGTCCTGGAGCCACGTTTCGTCGTCGCGCAGGTCGGCGGGGGGCGCAACCACCGTCGCCGCGGACGACGTGGGTGTCGGCGTCGGTGTGGAGGTGGCTCTGGGTGCCCCGGCGCCAAGGACGAACACGCCGATCGTGGCGAGGAGGAGCAGTGCTACCAGCGTGGACGCGACGCCGAGCAAGAAGTTCTTCATCCCTCCAGCGTGCCAGCCGCGACCGTCGTGCGTGTGCCGGAGCGCTCGGCGCGGATGGCCGGGAGGTAGAGCGCGGCACCGAGGATGCTGAACGCTCCTGCTGCGATCATGGCCGTCGCGGTGCTCGTCGCCTCGGCGAGCGGGCCGAGCACGAGCAGCCCGAGGCTGTAGGCGCCGCCGGCCGCCATCGAGTTCATCGAGAGCACCGTGGTGCGGTTGCCGGCGTCCGCCTGCCGGTGCAGCAGCGTGGCGTGCACCGGGCCGGCCGCACCGTGCAGCGTGTAGGTGAGGAGGAATGCCGTGATCAGGCCGATCGGGCCGGCCATGAGTCCCATGACGACGACCAGGGCGCCGTTGAAGATGCGTGCGGCGAGTGCGACCCGGGCCACCCCGATGCGCTTGCTCGCCCGCCCCGCGGCGGCGGAGCCCACGGCGAAGAGGCCCCACGCCGCGGCCGACACCGGCCCCATCAGGGCGCCGGCACGCGCCTCGCCCCCGGCCAGCTCCGAGAGCCGCACCGGCATGAGCGTCTCGAACGCGATCATCCCGACGGACCAGAACACCTCGACGAGCACCAGGGCGAGCAGCACCCGCGAGGTGGCCAGGAGCCGTAGACCACCGACCACGACCCCGGGTGCCTGGCGTGCGGAGGCGACGGCCCGGCGCAGGCCGCTGGAGTCGAGGTGGCTACGGGGCTCGCGCACGAGAAGGGTGACCGCGACCAGGTGCACCCCGAAGAGCGCGATCGCGCACAGGTAGGGAAGCACCAGCGCAGATGCCGTCGCCACCGGGTGCCAGGTGATCAGGCCACCGGAGATCAGTGCACCCGTGGCGATGGACACGCCGAGCACCGTGCCGGCCCGGGAGAGTCCGTCCTCGACGGCCACACGCGGGTCATCCGCCTGTGCGGTGTCGACGTACCAGGACTCCAGCGGGCCGGAGTCCAGGGCCCGGAACACCCCTTGGAGCAGGAGGGCGACGACGAATGCCGCGAAGGTCTGTGCCGTCACGAAGACCACCGCCGACACCAGGGAGACCACGGCGGAGGCGACCAGGACCGGGCGCCGACCCAGGGCGTCGGCGAAGCCGCCGGTCGGCAGCTCCAGGCCCAGCACGACGAAGCCCTGCATCGCGAAGATCACCCCGATCTGGGCGAGGGTCATGCCCCGCTCGAGGGGGAGCAGGGTGGTGACCCCGATGGTCAGGCCCACGGGGAACCACCGGGTGAAGGTGAGTACCAGGAGGGTGCGCCGCGCGGCACGAGCGCTCACCAGCCCGCTCGTCCGCGTCATCGGACGGTCCCGCGTGGTGGCCGGTCGAGGTCGACGGGGTAGGTCACGGCGTAGACCGCCACGCGCCGGGCCTGCGGGTTGCCCTGGCCGACCCGGCGGTATCGGGCGACCACCTCGTTGATCTCGTGGGTGAGGGCCTGGGCCTGCTGTGGCGTGACCACGACCCACGAGTCGTTCATGCCGACGGCGTCGCGCCAGTCGACGGGCCAGGCCTCCTCGACGTCGAGCCAGTGTTCGTATCTCTCGCCGAGGTGGCGGGAGTAGTCGCGCTTGAGCCAGTTCAGGGCGGTCTCCGCGTCCTCGTCGCCGACGAAGTCGCTCGGCTCGAACTGGTGGCTGTCGGTGGCGGCCCGCCAGAGCCGGCGCTTGCCCTGACCGTCCCCGGTGTCGGTGACCAGGCCCACCGACTCGAGCCGGCGCAGGTGGTAGCTCGTCGCGCCGGAGTTGGTCGAGAGCGCGGTGGCCAGGTCGGTCGCCGTCGCGGGGCCGTCGACGCGCAGCGCCGAGAGGAGCCGGCTGCGCAGCGGGTGGGCGAGCGTCTTCAGGGCGGTCGTGTCCAGGCGGATGCCGGTGAGCTGGCCGTCCTCCGGGGGCGGTGTCGTCGTCATCTGTGCATAATACCTGTGCACACTCTGTTTGCACAGGTATTATGCACAAGAATCGTGTACGGTGTCTGCGCAGGTCAGACAGCGTGTCCGGGCGTGTTCGACCCGATTTTGGCGTCGCGAGAGGCCCCCGTACGATGGAGAACTGTTGTGCCGTGCGCCTCCGACAGGGGCGACGAGTCCCTCTCGGGAGCACGCGGCATACCTGTCCTGACCCACCACCAGCGAGGAAGCACTGTGCGCACCTACACCCCCAAGCCGGGAGAGATCACCCGGGCGTGGCACGTCATCGACGCGTCCGACGTCGTGCTCGGCCGTCTGGCGAGCCAGACCGCGATCCTGCTGCGCGGCAAGCACAAGCCCACGTTCGCCCCGCACGTCGACACCGGCGACTTCGTCATCATCATCAACGCCGAGAAGGTCGCCCTCACCGGTGCCAAGCTGGAGAAGAAGCTGGCCTACCGGCACTCCGGCTTCCCCGGTGGCCTGCGGTCCCAGACCTACACCGAGCTGCTCGCCAAGAGCCCGGAGAAGGCGATCGAGAAGGCCGTGCGCGGCATGCTCCCCAAGAACACCATCGGTCGCCAGCAGCTGAGCAAGCTGAAGATCTACACCGGCGCCGAGCACCCCCACACCGCCCAGCAGCCCAAGCCCTTCCAGATCACCCAGGTGGCCCAGTGATGTCCGAGAACGCCCAGATCGACGAGACCGCCGGCACCGACGTCAACGACGCACCGGTGTCCGAGTACACCTCAGAGTCCGACACCGCCGTCGCCGGCGAAGCAGCCCCCCGCGCCCGCGCCTCGGCGCCCGGTGCCGCCACCGGCCGCCGCAAGCAGGCCATCGCCCGGGTGCGCATCGTTCCCGGCACCGGTGAGTGGAAGATCAACGGGCGCACCCTCGAGGGGTACTTCCCCAACAAGGTGCACCAGCAGATCGTTGCCGAGCCGTTCACCATCCTGGAGCTGGACGGCGCCTATGACGTGCTCGTCCGCGTCCACGGCGGTGGCCCCTCCGGCCAGGCCGGCGCGGTTCGCCTCGGTATCGCCCGCTCGCTCAACGGCATCGACGAGGAGCTGAACCGGGCGACGTTGAAGAAGGCCGGCTTCCTCACCCGTGACGCCCGCGTTCCCGAGCGCAAGAAGGCCGGGCTCAAGAAGGCCCGCAAGGCTCCCCAGTACAGCAAGCGCTGATCCATCCCCTATGCCGCGCTT
>JBDTDY010000007.1:0-7015 GCA_039922835.1 Ornithinibacter sp. | reverse complement strand
CGACCACCGACATCTCCTTCACGACCGAGGACACCGAGGTCGGCCGGGTGCTCGTCGCCGTCGCCCCCGACGGCACCCTCCTGACCTGTGCGTATGCCGGTGACACCGCCGCCGAGGACAGCTGGCTGCAGCGGCTGGCCGACACCGTCAGCCCACGGATCCTGCGCCACCCCGCCCCCACCGACGACGCCCGTCGGGCGCTCACGGCATACCTGTGCGGCGCCAGCAGATCACTCGACGTGCGCACCGACCTCGCGCTCACGACCCCGTTCCAGCGGCGGGTGCTGCTGGGCCTGGCCTCCCGGGTCGGCTACGGCGAGCGCACGACCTACGGCGCGCTGGCCCGCGCGGTGGAGCACCCCGGGGCCGCGCGCGCGGTCGGCACCGCCCTGGGCGCCAACCCCCTGTGCATCGTGCTGCCCTGCCACCGGGTGCTCCCGGCATCCGGCGGTATCGGCGGGTATGCCGGGGGGCCGGCCGCCAAGGCCCACCTCCTCGCGCTGGAGGCGGGGACCCTCGGCGGCTGACGCACGGGCCCGCCGGCGGGTGCGCGCATTCGCACTGCGGGTCCCGCCGGTCGTGCTCAGGTGCCAGCGGCGGAGCCACCCTCCTCGGGAAGGCGACCGGTGACGGCATACCCCCCGAGCAGCTCCGCCATCGCCAGGTGCGGGGTGGCCTCGCCCCGGCGGCCCTGCCGTTGCAGGGTGCGCCCGAGCAGGAGGTTCGCATAGGGCTCGTCCGGGTGGTCGGCGAGCACCGCACGCACCACCGTCTCGGCGCGAGAGAGCTGGGCGGAGTGGAAGTAGGCCCGGCCCAGCAGCATCCGAAGTTCGGTGGTCCCGTGCAGCGGCGGAGCCAGGGCGGAGTCGTCGACGAGCACCGCGAGCTCATCGGCCGCGCGCTGGTACTCGCCGTGCTCGAACATCGCCCGGGCGCGCTCGTAGCGCTCGGCCATGTCGTCACCCTGGGCCCGCTGCGAAGTGCTCATGCGGCCGACAACACCGGCTGCCGTGGCCTCATTCCGACCGGATGCCGAGCGGTCCCCGCGTGTGCGCCTCCCGCTGCGCGTGCGTCGGGCAAGATCGACTCGTCATGACCACCGAGCGCCCCGACCCCTCGACGCCCACACCGCCGTCCTCCTCCCGGCCCTCCCAGCCCGCGCAGCCCTCCCGGGTCGCCGGAGCCGGTCGGGCGGTGCGACGTGGTGGCGGAGCGGGCGCTCGCGCGGTCGGTCGCGGCGGTCGGGCTGCAGCGCTGCGGTTCCGCGGCTTCGCGGGCGCTGACGGGGCTGCCGACACCGGTCTGGCCCGGCTCACCGAGCTGCACGCCGTCAACGTCGCCGCTGACGCCGCGCTCACTGTCTCCCTCGCCGGCACGGTCTTCGCGATGCCGACCGACGAGGCGCGCGGTCAGGTCGCCCTCTTCCTGCTGCTCACGATGGCTCCCTTCGTGCTCCTCGCTCCGCTCATCGGGCCGTTGCTCGACCGGTTCCGGCATGGTCGCCGGTGGGCCCTGGGCACGACCCTCGCGTCGCGCGCCTTCCTGGCGTGGGTCCTCGCCACGGCAGTCGTCGACGAGTCGGTGTGGCTCTTTCCGGCCGCCCTGGGGTGCCTGGTGGCCTCACGCTCGTATGCCGTCGCGCGGGCTGCCGCCGTGCCACGCCTCCTTCCCGAGGGCATCACCCTGGTCACCGCGAACTCCCGGCTCAACATCGCCGGCCTGCTCGGCATGGTGCTGGGTGGCGGGTTCGCGGCGGCGCTCTCCCGGGTCGGGCCGGACTGGTCCCTGCGGTTGGCCTTCCTCGTCTACGTCGCCGCGACCGTGCTCGCCATCCGTCTCCCCCCTCGGGTGGACTCCACCCTCGGCGAGCTCGACGTCGACGGCACCCCTGTCTCGCAGGAGCCGGTGCCGTCGCCCGAGCGCGGCGCTGCCCGGATGCGCGCGCTCCCCCGGTCGGTCCGCTACACCCTGTGGGTGTGCACCGGGGCGCGGATGCTCTCCGGCTTCCTCACCCTGTTCCTCGGGTTCCTCATGCGCGAGCAGCCGCTCCCGGGATGGTCCGGCCCCTTGGTGCTGGCATTGGTGATCGGGACGGCCGGCGCGGGCAACGCGCTCGGGTCGCTCATCGGCACTCGTCGCCGGCTTCCGCCGCCGGAGGTCATCGCGAGCACCGTCGCCGCCGCGGCCATGGTCGCCACCCTGCTCACCGCGGCCTTCTACTCCCTCTGGACCCTCCTGCTGCTCGGGCTCGCGACCGGGCTCTTCGGCCAGTTGGCGAAGCTCAGCCTCGACGCACTGATCCAGCGCGAGGTTCAGGACAGCATGCGCGCCCGGGTCTTCTCCTGGTCCGAGACCATCCTCCAGGCCTTCTGGGTGATGGGCGGGGCGATCGGGCTCGCCGTGCCGCTCAAGCCCCACCTCGGCTTCAGCCTCATCTGTGTGGTCATCCTGGGGTCGTTCGGTGTGGCCCTGAGGTCCCGGCACGTGGGGCGCACCCCCATGGCACCGCCGGAGCGGTCTCGACCCGCCTGACCGGACCGACCTGTTCATGGCTGCACGAGGGCTGTGTGGTGCCTACGCCGGGCTCGTGACCGTCAGCCGCCTCGTGCCGCGACCGGACATGATGCTGTCGAACTGCGGGTCGTAGTCGACGACACCGTCGTGTCCCACGTCGAAGGCGAGCACCCGGTTCGCGGCCCGGCCGAGCCTGATCTCGTATGCCGTGCCCGGAGCGAGCCGCACGGACTGCTCCCTGGTCGCGATCGGGTGGAAGCAGCCGCCCCACAGCGGCAGCACCTGGAGCGACTCCACCTCGCTGTCGAGGGTCAGCGGCACTCCGACCACGCGCAGGGTCGGGGTGCCGCGGCCTCGCAGGAACCCCTCGTGGCGCCGCTCGTAGTCGACCAGCCCGTCGTCCCTGACGCGGAACCGGAGGTCCGAGGCGCGCTCCCGGGTCTGCTGGAACGCGTAGTCCCCCGGCGGCAGGGTCACCTCGACCCCACCGGGGCGCGAGCCGTCGACGAAGTGCGAGAGGTGACCCGGCACCCAGAACCAGCCGTAGGTGAGGTCGGAGGTGTCGACGTGGATGACTGGCATGTCTCTCCCGGGGTCGGTTCACCCGCTCGGACAGTGGGTGCTCACCGGGTCAGGAGTCGCACAGGGTGGTCGTGATACGTCCCCGTCCACCTACGCTTTGACAGGTGCACCTCCCGAACGCCGCGCGTCTTCGCCTGATCGGTTTCGCGATCGCGGTGCTGATCGGCGGCGGCGTGGTGTGGCTGCTCTTCGGCGCCGACCTCGACGCGGTGCGCGACGTCATCGACGCGGCCGGCGCGTGGGGTCCCCTCGCCTACGTCGCCCTGCACGTGCTGCTCACGCTCGTGCCCGTCTCGAAGAACGTCCTCGCGCTCGCGGCCGGCGCCCTCTTCGGCCTCACCACAGGCATCGCTCTCTCCTGGGTCGGATCGGTCATCAGCGCAGTGGTGACGTTCGCGATCGCGCGGCGGATCGGGCGCCAGGCGGTGGCCGAGATGACCGGCGACCGGCTGCGGCGGGCCGAGGAGGTGCTCGAGGACGAGGCCGTCACCGCCCTGGTGATGGCACGACTCACCCCGGTGCTCCCGTTCACGATCCTCAACTACGGGGCGGGTGTGAGCTCGATGTCCTGGCGCCCCTACCTCGTGGGCTCGACGGTCGGCCTGCTTCCGGGAAGTGTCGGGTATGCCGCCATGGGTGCCTCGTCCGGCATGGACCTGAGGACCTACGTGGGTGCGGGCGTCGTCGCTGCGCTGATGTTCCTCGGGGCCTTCCTCTCCGCGCGATCCAGCCGTCGGCGCCGCCGAGCCGCCCTCCCGTTCCCGACCCCCTGACCCCCTGACCCCCCGACCCCCTCCTCCCTCCCCGACTTCGTCTGTCGTGGTGCGGCGACACGCCGTTCCAGCGGACGTGAACCAGCGTTCTGACAGACGACGTGGTCGCGCGCGTCGAACCGCCCTGGGTCGTCACCGCGTTCCACGCGACGCACGGCTCAAGCCCGCCTCACGAGGGGAGCGATCACAGCGGGCGATTGCCCGCCGGGTCCGGAGTCGCTCCCGGCGGGGGCGTCTCACCGTTGGGGATGCAGGTGCTCCCACCGTCCGGGAAGGACACCGGATACTGGCCCGGTGAGCAGGACCACTCGTCGTAGAGCGGGTTCGCCGCGTAGAGCAGGACGAACGCGGCCAGCCCAATCAGGAGGGCCGCGGTCGCCAGGATCGTCGCGCAGATCTTCACGAGCTGGGCCTGCAGGGAGGGTGTGTGAGGCGCGCGCATTCAGGACTCGTCTCGTTGGTGGTCGGTCATGACATCCGGCGTGAACCCGGGAGCGGGAACGACACCGTTGGGGAAACAGCGGTGCAGATCCGGGGCGGCGGATGCCGGGTAGGACCCCGCGGGGCACCGAATGGTGCCAGCGGCATCCGGGTCGGCAGTGACCACCCTCACCAGGGCGAGGACGCCGATGAGCACCCAGATGCCCAGCACCGAGAAGAACGCCACCCGGACCAGGATCCAGGTGGCGTACAGGGGTGCCCGAGGTGGCGGTCCGGCTGCGGCGTCGGGTGCAGGTTGCTCGTCCATGGACCTCATCGTGACGGCCCGGAAGCGGCAGCGACACCGCATGCGTACTCAGATCCCCAGAGCGCCCCTCCGCCACCTCGTCTGTCAGATTGCCGACTCGCGTGGATGTCACCGGCGTGTCGCCGCAGGCTGACAGACGAAGTCGGGGAAGTGGCTGGGGAGGTGAGGGGGATGCGGGGCGTCAGTGCGCGGCGGGAGTCGTGCTGTCGTCGTTCGCGCGGATGCGGGACACGCCCATGATGACGGCCACCACGACCGCACCGACGACGACGCCGATGGCGGCCGACGCGAGGGTGTTGGTCAGCCACCCCAGCGCCCCCCCGAGCGCGCCGGTCGCGTCGCGCACGAGCACCTCCAGGTGGTGCACCACGTCGTAGAGGCCGTGCCAGCCGAGCTCGTCGGTGCCCACCAGGAGGATGTGTCCACCCACCCAGAGCATCGCCACGATGCCCAGCGTCGACAGGAACGCCAGCACCTTGGGCATGCCCCGCACGAGGAGACGTCCGACCTGTTGGGCACCCTGGGACTCGCGCTCGGCGAGGTGCAGCCCGATGTCGTCCATCTTCACGATGATCGCCACCACGCCGTAGACGAGGGCGGTGATCATCACCGCGACGACGGCCAGGATGATCGCCCGAGACACCAGCGGCTCCTGCGCCACCTCGTTCAGGGCGATGACCATGATCTCGGCCGAGAGGATGAAGTCGGTGCGGATCGCCCCGCCGACCATCACCTCCTCCTGCTGCTCGCCCTCCATCGCGACCGGGGTCTGGTGCGCCTCGTGGCCGGCAACCTTCTCCCAGACCTTCTCGGCCCCCTCGTAGCAGAGGTAGGTGCCACCCACCATGAGGATCGGGGTGAGCAGCCAGGGCAGGAACTGGCTTAGCAGCAGGGCCGCGGGGAGGATGAACAGCAGCTTGTTGCGCAGCGACCCGATCGCGATCCGCCGGATGATCGGCAGCTCGCGCCTCGCGTCGAACCCGTGCACGTAGCGGGGGGTCACCGCCGTGTCGTCGACGACCACCCCCGCGGCCTTGGCGCTGGCCCGCCCGGCGGCCGCACCGACGTCATCGACGGAGGCCGCCGCGATCTTCGCGAGCGCAGCGATGTCGTCGAAGAGTGCCACCAGTCCGCCAGCCATGCGCAAACCGTAGTCGGCCCGGGGCGCGAGGCCGCAACTCAGCGCCCCAGCGTGGCCAGGCGCACCTCCAGGTGGGCCCGCTCCGGTCCGTTCTCGGTGAGCTCCAGGGCCCGGCCGTATGCCGTGGCCGCCTCCTCGTGGCGACCGAGCCGGCGGAGCAGCTCGGCCGCGGTGACGTGCCACGGCGCGTAGTCCTCGAGGTGCAGCCCGTGGACGACCGCGAACCCCGCCGCCGGCCCGTCCACCTCGGCAAGCGCCACGGCCCGGTTGAGGGCGACGACGGCGGTGGGCGTCACGGCATACAGCTGGTCGTACAGGGCCAGCACCTGTCCCCAGTCGGTCTCCTCAGCGGACGCGGCATCGGCGTGCACAGCGCCTACGGCGGCCATCAGCTGGTAGTGACCCGGTCTATCCCGCGCAAGGCACTCCCGCACCAGGGCATGCCCCTCGAGGATGAGCTCGCGATCCCACAAGAGGCGATCCTGCTGATCCAACGTCACGAGCCGCCCCTGTGCGAAGCGGGCAGGGCGCCGAGCATCGGTCAACAGCATGAGCGCCAGCAGGCCGGCCACCTCCGGCTCGTCCGGCATCAGCGCCCGCAGCAGACGGCCGAGCCGGATCGCCTCGCGGCACAGGTCCTCCCGCACCCCGGCCTCACCAGAGCGAGGGAGGTGGCCCTGGGTGAAGACGAGGTAGACCACCGCCAGCACGGCGCGCAGCCGGTCAGGGAGCTCGGCGTCGTCAGGCACCCGGTAGGGGATGCGCGCAGCGGCGATCTTGCGCTTGGCCCGGGTGATCCGCTGAGCCATCGTCCGCTCGGGCACCAGGAAGGCTGCGGCAACCTCGGGAACGGTGAGCCCGCCGATCAACCGCAGCGTCAGGGCGACGCGGGCCTCCGACGAGAGCGCTGGGTGGCAACAGGTGAAGACGAGCCGCAGTCGCTCGTCGACCAGCGAGCTGGCCGGGGCCGCGAACCCTTCGTCGTGGTGGTGCAGCACCTGCGCCTCCTCGTGCCGCGACCGACGGCTCGACTCTCGTCGGAGCCGGTCCAGGGCCCTGTTCCGGGCGACGACCGTGAGCCAGCCTCCCGGGTTGGGCGGCACGCCCTCGAGCGGCCAGCGCCGGATGGCCTCGACGAAGGCTTCCTGGGTCATCTCCTCAGCGAGGTCGAGGTCGCCGAACCGCGCCGCCAACCCAGCGACCACCCGGCCGAACTCCGCACGGTAGACGTCCTCGACCACAGGCTGTCCCACCGGC
>JBDTDY010000006.1:0-4092 GCA_039922835.1 Ornithinibacter sp. | reverse complement strand
CCGGCCCTGGGCGCCGAGGAGGCGGCCGACCAGCTCCAGGCCCGCCACCGGGTCCTCGTGGAGGTCCCACAACGTGACGATGAGCAGGTTTCCCAGCGCGTGACCCCCGAGGGGACCGTCACCGGCGAACCGGTGCTGGAGCACGTCCCGCCAGGTCTGGCCCCACTCGTTCTGCGCGCACAGCGCAGCAAGGGCCATCCGCAGGTCGCCCGGCGGCAGCACCCCGAACTCGTCACGCAGCCGCCCGCTGGAGCCGCCGTCATCGGCGACGGTGACGATCGCGGTGATCTCCTCGGTGATGTAGCGCAGCGCCGACAGGGTCGCGGCGAGGCCGTGCCCGCCCCCGAGGGCCGCCACCACGGGGCCGGTCACTCGCGCCCCAGGTCACGGTGCACCACGAACGTCGCGATCTGCTGCGTCGTGAGCAGCTCGGCGAGGGCCGCGGTCATCGCCACCGAGCGGTGCTTGCCGCCGGTGCACCCGATCGCCAGGGTGGCGTAGCGCCGACCCTCGCGCAGATAGCCCTCGGTCACGGGTTCCATCAGCGCGACGACGCGCTCGAGGAAGGCCGTCGCGCCCGCTTGGGACATCACCCACTCCGACACCGGGGCGTCGGTGCCGGCGAGCGCCTTGAGCTCGGGCACCCAGAACGGGTTGGGGAGGAAGCGCATGTCGAAGACGAAGTCGGCGTCCAGCGGCACGCCGTACTTGAAGCCGAAGGACAGGAGCGCGAGGCGCAGGCTCGGCCCACGCTCAGCGCCGAGGAGAGGGGTGATCTTGCGGGCCAGCTGGTGGACGTTCAGGCCCGAGGTGTCGATGACCACCTGGGCGTCGGCCCTCAGGTCGCGCAGGATCTCCCGCTCGGCCCGGATGCCGTCCAGCAGGCGACCCTCCCCCTGGAGGGGGTGCGGCCGGCGCACGCTCTCGAAGCGACGCACCAGCGCCTCATCGGTGGCATCCAGGAAGATCAGGTGGGGGTGCCAGTCGCTCTCGCGAAGCGCCCTCAGGCCGTCCTGGAGCTCGGAGGTGAAGGGGTGCGCGCGGACGTCGACCACCGCCGCGATCTTGAGGTCCTCGACCCTGCTGTCCCTCACCTCGCGGGCCAGCTCGGCCATCGACCCCAGCAGCTGGGGCGGCAGGTTGTCGACGACGTAGTAGCCCTCGTCCTCGAGCACGTTGGCCGCCGTCGTGCGGCCGGCCCCGCTCATGCCGGTGACGATCACGAAGTCACCCCTGGCGGGGTGCCTCGGTGTCGTGGTTCCGACCTCCTGCTCGCTCACTGCTGTCCTCCGTCGTCGTCGACCACCTCACCGGTCGCGAGGTTCACGGCCGGTTCCTGGGTGCTGGCGCCCAACTCTGCCGCAATGGAGGCGGCCAGCGCAGGTCCGATGCCGGCAACGCCGCCGAGCTCCTCGATCGAGGCGGCTCGCACCCGCTTGACGGAGCCGAATGCCGAGAGCAGCGCCTTGCGCCGTTTCTCACCGAGACCGGGCACCGAGTCGAGGGCACTGCTCGTCATCGCCTTGGACCGGCGCTGGCGGTGGAAGGTGATGGCGAACCGGTGTGCCTCGTCGCGCAGGCGCTGCAGGAGGTAGAGCCCCTCGCTGGTGCGCGGCAGGACGACCGGAAACTCCTCGCCCGGGACCCAGACCTCCTCGAGGCGCTTCGCGAGCCCGACGACCATGACGTCGACGACACCCGCGTCGGCCAGGGCCCGGGCCGCCGCGTTGACCTGAGGGAGCCCGCCGTCCACCACGACGAGGTTGGGGCGGTAGGCGAACCGTGCCGGCCTCGCCCCGATCTCGGGTGCAGGGCCGGACTCACCGGGCTCACCGGCATACCGTTCCGGTGCAGCAGGGGCGACCCCTGCCTCGGTCTCCTCACGCTGCCCCCGCCGGAAGCGGCGGGTGAGGACCTCGTGCATCGCGGCGGTGTCGTCGGTGGCACCGGTCTCGTCACCGCGCACGATGAAGCGGCGGTACTCGCTCTTGCGCGGCAGGCCGTCCTCGAAGACCACCATCGAGCCCACCACCTGGGTGCCCTGCACGTGGCTGATGTCGAAGCACTCGATGCGCAGGGGCGCTTCGTCGAGCTCGAGGGCGTCCTGGAGCTGCTGGAGTGCCTGGCTCCGGGTCGTGAGGTCTCCGGCCCGGGTGACCTTGTGCCTGGCCAGGCTCTGGGTGGCGTTGCGGGCGACGGTCTCCATCAGGGTGCGCTTGTCGCCGCGCTGGGGGACGCGCAGGTCGACCATGCTGCCGCGCAGCCCGCTGAGCCAGTCAGCGACGGAGCCCGCGTCGTCGGGGAGGACAGGGACGAGCACCTCCTTGGGGACCCCGTCACCGACCTCACCGCCGTAGACCTGCTGGAGCAGGTGCTCGACGATCTCCGGGGTCGTCTCGGCGTCGCGCTCGGCCACCCACCCGCGCTGGCCCCGGATCCGGCCGCCGCGGACGTGGAACAGCTGCACGGCGACCTCGAGCTCGTCCTCGGCGAGCGCGAACACGTCGGCGTCGGTCGCGTCGGGGAGCACGACCGCAGATTTCTCGAGCACCTTCTGGAGGGCCCCGATGTCGTCGCGCAACCGGGCGGCGCGCTCGAAGTCGAGCTCGTCGGACGCCTGCTTCATCTCCTTGGTGAGCCGGGAGAGGAAGCGTCCGGTGTCGCCGGCCATGAAGGCGCAGAAGTCCTCGGCGATCTCACGGTGCCTCGCGGGGTCGACCCGACCCACGCACGGGGCGCTGCACTTGTCGATGTAGCCCAGGAGGCACGGCCGACCGACCTGGCCGGCGCGGGTGAACACCCCGGCGGAGCAGGTGCGCACCGGGAAGACCCGCAGCGCCAGGTCGAGGGTCTCGCGGATGGCCCAGGCGTGGGCGTAGGGCCCGAAGTATCGGGTGCCCTTGCGCTTGGCGCCGCGCAGGACCTGGGCACGGGGAAACTCCTCCCCCATGGTCACCGCGAGGTAGGGGTAGGACTTGTCGTCGCGGTACTTGACGTTGAACCGGGGGTCGAACTCCTTGATCCACGCATACTCCAGCTGGAGGGCCTCGACCTCGGTGGACACCACGGTCCACTCCACGCTCGCGCCGGTGCGCACCATGGTGGCCGTGCGGTGGTGCAGCGCCGAGATGTCCTGGAAGTAGGAGGAGAGCCGCGGACGCAGGCTCTTGGCCTTCCCGACGTAGATGACCCGCCCGTCGCGGTCCCTGAACCGGTAGACCCCGGGATCGGTCGGGATCTCCCCCGGGCGGGGGCGGTATGTCGACGGATCGGCCACGTCGTCAGCCTATGTCGCCCACCCGACACGCCCTGCCCGGGGTTTTCGGGGTGACCTGCGAAAACGCCGGTGGGTCAGGTGAGGGTGATGCCGTCGGCACCCACGGTGAGCTTCTTGGCGGGGAGACCGGAGGTGGCCGGTCCCGTGATGACGTCGCCTGTTGCGATGTCGAACTGGCTGCCGTGACACGGGCAGGTGATCTTGCCGTCGGCGACGGAGCCGACGGTGCACCCCTGGTGCGGGCACACGGCGGAGAACGCCTTGAAGTCACCCTTGGTCGGCTGGGTCACGACGACCTTGAGGGAGTCGAAGACGGTGCCCCCGCCCACCGGGACCTCGGCCGCCTGGATCTGCGCCGCGACCGAGGATGCCGCGGACGACGCGGCCGAGGCGGCCGACCCCACCGCATCCTGCGCCCCGCCGCCACACGCCGCGAGGCTCGTGGCGCCGACCGCGAGAACGCCCAGGGTCCCAGCTGCTCGCATCGCCTCTCGCCGGCTGGTGCAGTGACACTCCCCCGGGCCCGTGGAGGTCGGGCCTGGCTGGGGGTCGTGGGGGGTGCTGGTCATGACGGGTTCCTCACGGATAGGGCGCCGGGTGAGCGGTCCACGAGTATCACCCACGCGACTGTGACCGAGCCGTGGGGCGTCGAGGGTTCATGGCGCCGGGTCTCGCTCAGGTAACAACTCGGCAGCGGTCCCCGAAGATGCGTACGTTCTGCGGCGCCTGCCGGTTACAGTCCTCATGCTCGCTCCCGCGGGCACCGGGCGGTAACCCCCGCCCACCTACCCCAGCACTCCCAGGAGGAAACGTGC
>JBDTDY010000005.1:0-3459 GCA_039922835.1 Ornithinibacter sp. | reverse complement strand
CGAAGGCGCCGCGTGGGGGTTCTCGCTCATCGCGAGCGAGCCTACCCGCGGGCCCACTGCTCCCCCGCCGACCCTCGAACCCGTGAAGAACTGACCTATTGGTCGGTGCTTCACAGGCCGGATGCCGGATGCCGGGTGCCGGGCGTCGGCGTCAGCCGGCACCGTCGATGAGGCGGGCGACGGCCTTCTCGACGGCGGCCTGGCGCTTGTCGGGATCGCGGTGCCGCCGCGCCAGGGTCGGCGCGATGGTCACCCCGGACTCGTACTCGTCGATGACGCGTGGGTCGATGTAGCTCTTGCGCGCGATCGTGGGGGTGTTGCCCAGGTAGGCCGCGACCTCCTCGACCGCTGCCTTCACCGCCCGCTTCTGCGAGGCCTTGGTGTCGCCCGGCTCATCCGTCTCGGCCAGCGCGACAGCAGCCAGCACGGTGGCGTGCCAGGTGCGGAAGTCCTTGGCGGTGAGGTCCTCGGCGATCATCGTGGAGATGTAGGTGTTGACGGCGGAGGCGTCGAGGTCGGCCCACCGCGCCTCTCCCCGGTAGGCCAGCAGTCGCGCCGAGCCGCCCCGGCGGGCGCGCATCAGGTTGAGCGACTCGATGACGTGCGGGTCGCTGATCGTGATCGAGTGCTCGATGCCCGACTTGCCGACGAAGGAGAAGACGAGGTCCCCACCTTGGCGGCGCACGTGCCGGCGCTCGAGCGTGGTGAGGCCGAAGGACCCGTTGGCGTCGGCATACGCGTCGGACCCGATCCGGAAGTAGCCGAGGTCGAGCAGCCGGGTCGCGGTGGCGGCGGCGCGGGCGAGCGGCATCCCCTCGGCGCGCAGGTCCTCGATCATCCGCTCGCGCGCACGGGCGAGACGGGCGCCGGCGACCATGACGCGGTCGAACTTCAGCTGGTCGCGCTTGGCCCGCCAGTCCGGGTGGTAGAGGTACTGGCGCCGGCCGGCGTCGTCGGTGCCGAGCGCCTGGATGTGGCCGTTGGGCCACGGGCAGATCCACACGTCCTTCCACGCAGGGGGGATCGCGAGCGCTCGGATGCGCTCGACCTCCTCCGCGGGCAGCCGCGCACCGTCCCCGTCGAGGTAGCTGAAGCCCTTGCCCGCGCGACGGCGCGTCCACCCCTTCATCTGCGGGGAGACCCGCCGCAACCGCGCCATGGGGTGACAGTAGGGCAGCGCCGGGCTCCCCGGCGGCCCTGTGACCTGCGGGTTCGACAACTCCCTCCCGGGGCAGTGGGCCCACACCAGCCCTGTCCACCCGACACCCGCGCGAGTAGCGTCGATTCCGTGACCGACATCGACGCCGCCCTGGACTTCGCGCACGCGCGGCACAGGGGCGTGCTCACCACGATCCGGCGGGACGGCCGCCCACAGCTCTCCAACATCGTCTTCGCGAGGGGTGCCGACGGCTCGCCGCTCATCAGCGTCACCGACGACCGCGCCAAGACGAGGAACCTGCGACGGGACCCCCGCGCCGCGCTCCACGTCACGGACGACTCGTTCTGGAGATACGTCGTCCTCGACGGGACCGCCGAGATCAGCGCCGTGACGCAGGCACCGGACGACGCCGTGTCCGACGCCCTCGCCGACCTCTACCGCCAGCTCAGCGGCGAGCACCCGAACTGGGATGAGTTCCGCGCCGCGATGGTCGCTGAGCGCAGGTGCGTCCTCACCCTCACCGTCACCACGGCATACGGCCAGATCGGCTGACGCAGGACACCACGCGGCGTTGGGCTCCCGCGCGGTCGGCTCCCGCGCGGGTGTGCGAAGGTTGGGCCATGCCGGGCCTGTCGACTGACGCCGTCCTCGATCTCCTGCGTGAGGTTGCCGCAGAGGTCATCACCCCTCGCTTCCGGTCCCTGGCCGACGGCGAGGTGATGGAGAAGAACCCCGGCGACCTCGTGACGGTCGCCGATCACGAGGCCGAGGTGCTCATCACCGACCGCCTCATGGCTGCCTACCCGGATGCCGTGGTGCTGGGTGAGGAGGCCTACGCCGCCGACCACACCCTGATGCAGCGCTACCTCGCAGCCGAGCACGCCTTCACGGTCGACCCGGTCGACGGGACGAAGAACTTCGTGCACGGCTCGCCCGACCACGCGGTGATGGTGGCCGAGACCCTCGGCGGGGAGACGGTGCGCGGCTGGATCTGGCAGCCCGAGCACGAGGTCGCGGTGGTCGCCGAGCGCGGCGCCGGCACCTGGCGCAACGGCGCGAAGATCACGACCACGCCCGTCGAGGCCGAGCGTGAGCCGGTCGGGGTGACGTCGGTGTGGGCGCTGAAGGGCCAGTCGCTCGAGGGCATGACCCCGATGAGTCTGTCGTGGGTGTGCTGCGGAGTCGACTACCCGCACATCATCGCGGGCGACGCCGACTACATCGTCTACAGCCGCTCCAACCCCTGGGACCACGCACCGGGCACGCTCATGGTCACCGAGGCCGGCGGCGCGGTCGGCCACCCCGACGGCACGGCATACGGTCCGCGCTCCACTCGGCCCGGATTGGTCGTGGCCGTCGACCACATGACGTGGTCCGCGGTGCAGCGGCGCGTGCGCGACACCTTCGCCGACCGTCAGGGGTCTACTGGCAGGCAGTGATCCGATACAGCTCAAAGGGCCCCGACTCTGCCACGAGCTCGAAGCCGAGAGCGTGTGGCACCTGTTCGACGCCGTCGAACGTGCGGCTTCCATGACGGCCCTTCTGGAAGGGACTGCCGCCTGTCAGCACGTACTGCACCCTCTGCCGTTCCAGCGCCGCGCAGACCGCGGGGTTCTTCGCGGCCTCATCGAGCTCGTCGGCCAGCAAAATGCGGTCCGGTGTGTTGAGCGACTTCTCGGTGCCGAACAACACCCTGCGGCCACTCAACGCGTAGATCAGCGACGTGCCGTTCCACGGGTCGACGGCGACGACCGCATTCGCTGGGATCGACCGCGCCAGCTGCTGGAGACTCCTGGCCTCCTCTTGGCTCAGCAGACTCCCCGTCAGCGACCTGGGTTGGTAGTACTGGCGCACCCGTGCGGCGCTCTCCGCCACGTAGTTGCCGGACGTGAGGACGGAGAACACGGCGAGGACCGCCACGGGTGCGACCCACGGGCGCCAGGCGCCTCGATCGGCCTGCAAGCCCTGCATGCCCTGCAACCAGCGGGTGAGCGCAACGATCGCAGCGGTCACCAGCAGCACGCTGACGATCGGCAGCAGTGCCATCAGCCGCGGAGAGTTGTTGTACCAATAACCGGTGATGGCGGAGCCGAGCGGCCCCTTGTAGGCCATCGACACGATGTACAGGCCGGTCACGACACCCGACACCGCCGCGACCCAAGCCGTTCGGTACCGGTGCACCAGCACCACCAGGCCCGCGATCGCGAGCACGGAGACCGTCCACTGCTCGGGCCAGGACCGTGGCGAGTTCAGCACCGCCTCACCGAAGGCACGCGCGGGCGTCGTCTCCTTGATGGTGG
>JBDTDY010000004.1:0-8380 GCA_039922835.1 Ornithinibacter sp. | reverse complement strand
GGGCCGTCATCTCCGTCTCGATGAACCCCGGTGCCACTGCGTTGACGGTGATGCCGCGGCGCGCGAGGCCCTTGTCCGCGGAGTAGCCGTCGACGAGCCCGATCACGCCGGCCTTGGACGCACCGTAGTTCGACTGCCCGCGGTTACCGGCGATCCCGGCGATGGAGGAGACAAGGACGACATGACCGCCGTCGCGCAGACCTCCCTTGGCCAGGAGGGACTGATTCATCGCGAGGATCGAGATCAGGTTGACGTCCAGCACGGAGTGCCAGCGGTCTGCATCGGTGTTGGCCAGCAGCTTGTCGCGGGTGATGCCCGCGTTGTGCACCACGATGTCGAGACCGCCGTGACGCCCCTGCGCGCGCTCGAGGATGCGCGCCCCGGCATCCGGGGCAGTGACGTCGAGCTGCAGCGCCGTGCCCTCGACCTCGTTGGCTATCGCGGCGAGGGCCGCGCCGGCAGAGGGGATGTCGACACACACGACGGTCGCCCCATCGCGAGCCAGGGTGCGCGCGATGTCGGCGCCGATCCCACGTGCGGCCCCGGTGACGACGGCGACCTTGCCCTCGAGAGGGCGGCCCCCAACCGGGGGTGCCTGCACCTCGCCGCTGCCGACACGGAAGACCTGTCCGTCGACATAGGCCGACCGCGCCGACAGCAGGAACGTCACGGTGCCCAGCGCGGCCGCCTCCGATCCCGGGCTGAGTAGCACGAGGTTGGCTGTGGCCCCGGAGCGAAGCTCCTTGGCGACCGATCGCGTGGCACCCTCGAGCGCGCGGTGGGCCGCCCGTTCGTCGACGGACGCGGCGCCACTGGGGTCACGGCCCACCACGACCACCCGGGCACATCGGCCCAGTCGCTTCAGCGCCGGCGCGAGGTTCGCACGCAACGACTCCAGGTCGGCTGGGGTGCGTGCCGCACTGACGTCCACGATCACCCCACCCAGTCGGCCGTCGTTCGGCATCTCGTCCAGAAGGACTGCCCCGGCTCCGACGAGACCGGCGCGCAACGCGCTCAGGGCAGGGGTGTCGCCGTGCCCACCCACGAGTAGCGGTCCGTCGAGCAGCGGTGCGCCCGCGGCATACCGGCGCAGTTCCACGGGCTGGGGAAGTCCGAGCGTCGAGGCGATCTTCCTGCCGAACGCCGAGCCGACGAATGCCGTGTATCCGTCGCGGTGTGCCATGTCAGGCCGCCTCGAGGATCGCGACGACACCCTGGCCGCCCGCTGCACAGATCGACACGAGTCCGCGCGAGCCGGGGCCCTTCTCGTGCAACAGTTTTGCGAGCGTTGCGACGATGCGCCCCCCGGTGGCCGCAAAGGGGTGACCGGCCGCCAGCGAGGATCCGGTGACATTGAGGCGACTGCGGTCGATGCTGCCGAGCGGGCCGTCGAGATCGAGTCGTTCGCGACAGAAGTCCGGGTCGTCCCAGGCCGCAAGGGTCGAGAGCACGGTCGCCGCGAAGGCCTCGTGGATCTCGTAGAGGTCGAAGTCCTGGAGGGTGAGCCCGTTGCGCGCGAGCATCCGCGGCACCGCATAGGCCGGCGCCATGAGCAGCCCCTCGTCGCCGCTGACGTAGTCGACGGCCGCAGTCTCGCCGTCGACGAACCAGGCGAGGGGTGCGAGGCCGTGCTGCTCGGCCCACTCGGGGGACCCGAGCAGCACCGTGGAGGCGCCGTCGGTCAACGGAGTTGAGTTGCCGGCCGTCATGGTGGCCCCCTCCCCCGTGCCGAAGACCGGCTTGAGGGAGGCGAGCTTCTCCGCGGTCGAGTCGGCCCGGAGGTTGGCGTCACGGGTCAGACCGAGATAGGGCGTCATGAGGTCATCGAAGAAGCCGGCGTCGTAGGCAGCGGCAAGGTTGTGGTGACTGGCCAGGGCCAGCGCATCCTGATCCTCCCGGGTGATCCCCCACCTGGCCGCGGTGAGCGCCATGTGCTCCCCCATCGACAGCCCGGTGCGCGGCTCGGTGTTGGCCGGCGTCAGCACACCGATGTCAGTGGGACGGAGCGTGAGGGCGACCTTGGCGCGGTCAGCGGCGCTCCGGGCTCGGTTCAGCCGGAGCAGCTTTCGTCGCAACTTCTCGGACACGACGATCGGCGCGTCGGAGGCCGAGTCGACCCCCCCGGCGATGCCCGACTCGATCTGACCGAGCGCGATCTTGTTGGCCACCAGCATCGTCGCCTCGAGCCCGGTGCCGCAGGCCTGGGTCACGTCGAACGCGGGGGTGGTCGGTGACAGGCTGGACCCGAGCACCGACTCACGGGTGAGGTTGAAGTCGCGGCTGTGTTTGATCACCGCACCGGCCACCACCTCGCCGAGCCGCTCCCCCGCCAGCCCGTGGCGCGCGACGAGCCCCTCGAGGGCCGTGGTCAGCATGTCCTGGTTCGAGGCCTCGGCATAGGCGCCGAACTGGCGGGCGAAGGGGATCCGGTTGCCGCCGAGAATGGCGGCGCGTCGGGTGCTGGTCACCGGGAGGGCTCCTTGGTTCGAGTACGTGCTCGACCCGTACGGATCGGCATATATATCCGATACGGACGGTAGCAGGTACTTCCGGTTTCTGCTACCGTCCGCGACGTGACCGGCACCTCACCTGGCCCCGACGGCCGACGGTCGCGCTGGGACGAGCACCGGCTCGCTCGGCGCGACGAGCTCGTCGACGCCACCCTGCGGGCCATCCGGCTGCATGGGGCGGGCGTGGGCATGGATGACATCGCCGCCACTGCCGGCACGTCCAAGACCGTGTTCTACCGCCACTTCACCGACCGGGCAGGGCTCTACACCGCTGTCGCCGAGCGGGTCGACGCGACGATCATCCGAGGCCTGACGCGCGCTGCCGACGGCGCGGACTCGGCCGGCGCCCCTCTGCACCCTCGCGTCGTGATCCACCAAGTGGTGGCCGCCTACCTCGAGCTCGTCGAGGAGGACCCCGAGGTCTACCGATTTGTCGTCAACGCACCCCTCTTTTCCCCCGGCGAACCGTCCGGTCGCGATGTCGCTGCAGGCATGACCGACCGGATCTCGGCACACGTCGCAGGCCTCGTCGAGACCGGATTGACAGATCGGGCCCGAAGGACTAGGCCGCTGGATCCGGCTGGGGCTCAACGCCTCTGGGGCGTCGCGCTCGTCGGCATGGTTCGAGCGAGTGCCGATGCGTGGCTGGCCGCCGGCGGCGCAGCCTCCGGGACGACCCGGGAGGGACTCGCCCAGGATCTCGCCACCCTCGCGTGGGACGGTCTCTCCTCCCTCGCGATCGGCTAGGGGCGCCACCAGGGGCGAACTGGCAGCGAGCTCGACCCGTCGGCATCCGGGGTGACCTCCAGCACCTCATGCAGCCGCACCGTCGCCGCGCTCGAACCCCAGTTTGGACCCAGCCGAGTCGAGACCCCACGCGCGCGCGGTTCCATCACAGACCTCGGGCACGCACTCGTCCGGGTGGTGGACGAGGTTGCGGCGCCACCGGGCGAGGGTCAGCGCGTCGTGAGAGCGAAGTGCAGGGGTTGAGCGACAGAATCCCGGTCGGACCCGGCCTGGACCAACGCGAAGTGTGGCTGGGTGCGCGGTCGGCGCTTGTGAACCTGTGGCCGCTCGTCACCGCGCTGTGACAAGGTCGTTCAATGACAGAGGCCCCGCCCGAGACCTTGAACGGCCGGACGTTCAAGAGCCGGACTCTTCGGGAGTCCAGGTTCATCGGCTGCGACCTCGGCGGCGTCGTCGTACGTGGGTGCGATGTTGCCGGGATGGAGATCGACTCCCCGTGGTTGATGGAAGGGGGGAGCAGGCTGCTCGTGAACGGTGTCGATGTCGTGCCCTTGGTCGACGCGGAACTGAACCGCCGGTTTCCTGGCCGCGACCTGCGGCGGGCCGCCGACCCCGAGAGCCTGCGCGACGCGTGGGCGGCGGTCGCGAAAGCGTGGGAGGCCACCATCGCGCGAGCAGTCGCGATGCCTCCGGGCACGGTCGAGGTGTCCGTCGACCACGAGTGGTCGGTGGCCCAGACGTTGCGCCACCTGGTGATGGCGACCGACACGTGGCTGGGACGGGCGGTCCTTGAACAGGACCAGCCCTACCACCCGGCGGGGCTACCCAATGACGACGGCGATTCCGAGGCCTACGACGAATCCGTGTTCGCTGCGACATCACCCTTGTTCGTGGACGTCCTTGAGGCTCGCGCCGACCGCCAGGCCATGGTGCGGAACTTCCTTGCAGCCGTCACCCCGGAGGAGCTCCTTGCGCCGCGAAAGAATCCGCACGCATCAGAGCATCACGAGACGGTGCTCTCCTGCTTGCGCACGATCCTCGAGGAGGAGTGGGAGCACCACAGGTACGCGGTGCGCGACCTCGACATCCTCCAGGAGAATCCCACTCCTTCCCATTAGCTTGTCGCGTCATGTGCGGAAAGGTCCGAATGCTGATGACCACAGCGGATGCCGTTGTCGGAGCCGTTGTCCTGAACATCGCGGACATCGATGAATCGGGCTCCTTCTGGTCCAGCGCACTCGGGTAGGTGCAACGACCACACAACCCGGCGTTCTTGGTGCCCCAGCGGGAACAAGGTCCACGAGTACACCCCGATCAGGGCCACCGCACGCACCTCGATCTCCGGGTTGACACAGAGGAAGAGCAGCTGGCCGAGATCGAGCGCCTCATCTCACTCGGCGCCACCCGTGTGGATTGGCAGTACCCCGATGACGCCGACTTCGTCGTGCGTGCCGATCCTGGCGGCACGATCTTCTGCGTCACCGACCTGAGCAAGGAGGCGACGAGACCTCATGCGTGGACTTGGGCGCGTGCGTGCTCCACGGTTGCTCGGGCGGTCCGAGGCCAGGTCCAGGCGGCGCGCAGGATGAAGGCCAGCAGCAGCACCTCCAGTCCGATGGAGAGTCCGTAGAAGTAGGAGTAGGTCCAGGACTCACCGGCCGCGTTGTACATCGTGACGGGGATGTAGAGCGTTGCCGCGACGAGGTTGGTGGCGCGGTTGACACGGGCAGGCAGTGTCGTGGAGAGCAGGATCATCAGGATCGGGATGGCCATCAGCGTGAGCGCAAGGGCGACAAAGGTTGGGCCGGTGTCGAACTCATGGACGACGCCGACCAAGATGTCGTCGATGAAGCCGGGCTTGTACAGGGCGAGGTAGTCGACGTAGATGTAGAGGAACATGAAGCTGGCCCAGGCCGCGGCGAGCTTCACGTGGACCGGGATGTGCGCTTCTTGGAGCGCACTGGCAGTTCTGTCGTCCCTGGTCATGGCTTCTCCTGTGTGTTGGCGTCAGCCAGGTCGGCTCACGTGATGTCTCAACCATGGACAGCGTTGACGGGCGCCACATCCGCCTGCGGGCTTCAGCCGTCCTGGCCGTAGGGACGGGACAGCCGCAGTACTTTTGGCTGATCCGCCCGAGCGGCGGTCCCCCTACGTTGGCGGTCAGGAGGAAGCATGCTTGCTGGGATGTGGGCTGAGCCTCGCCCCGCGCGCCCGCCGGTGCGAGTCTGGCGGGACTGGGCGCTCTTCTGGGGTCTCGTCGCGATCTCGCTCATCGAGGTGCTGCTGCGCGAGGACAGGGCATGGGCGCCATTGGTGGTCGGTGTCAGCGTCGTCGTCGCGGCGTGCCTGCTGTGGCGGCGCACGGCGCCGCTGGCCGCAGTCGCCGCTGCCTTCGGAACCCTCCTCGCCTTCGACATCGCGAGGATCGTGGCCATCGATGCCATCGGTCTGGACAGCATCGCAGGGGTCCTCGTACTGCCCTACGCACTGCTGCGCTGGGGGTCAGGCCGCGAGGCTGTCCTCGGACTCGGCATCATTCTCATCTGGCTACCCGTCACCCTCGCCGCGGTCCCGACCTCACCCGCGGAGATGGTCGCCGGCTACGGCTTCTTCCTGTTCTCGGCCGCGCTCGGTGCGGCGGTGCGCTACCGCACCACAAGCCACGACCGCGAGATCGAGCAGGTGCGGCTGCGCCAGCGCAACGAACTCGCCCGTGAACTGCACGACACGGTCGGCCACCGCGTCTCGGCCATCGCCGTCCAGGCACAGGCAGGTCGCGCGCTGTCGGCCGCAGATCCACAGCGCGCGTTGGCCACCCTGGTGACCATCGAGGAAGAGGCATCCCGGACCCTGAAGGAGATGCGCGCCCTGGTGGGTGTGCTGCGCGATGGCACAGACGCCGATCTCGCCCCCCGCCGGGGTGTGGTGGACATCGAGCGGCTCGCTCGGCCCGGCGGAGAAGTACTGGGCGTGCGCGTACAGGTCTCCGGTGACGTCGAGGCCGTTGAGCCAGCAGTCAGCACCGCCCTCTACCTGATCGCAGCCGAGGCGGTCACCAACGCGACCCGCCACGCCGTCGGCGCCACCCACGTCACCGTCGACGTCACCGCATCCCGCGACCAGGTGCACCTGCGAGTGCGCGATGACGGCGAGGCGTGTACGACCAGTTCCCCGCACGCCGGCTACGGGCTACGCGGCATGGCCGAGCGAGCGAGCCTGCTCGGCGGCACCCTTCGGGCGGGAGCTGACCCGGACAGCGGCTGGAGCGTAGACGCCTCGCTGCCTCGGACAGCGCGCGCGTCATGACCATCCGCGTGCTGGTCGCTGACGACCAGGACATCGTCAGGGCAGGGCTCTGCATGATCTTGGACGCCCAACCAGGTATCACCGTCGTCGGCGAGGCCGCCGACGGCCGCCGGGCGATCGCCATGGCCCGTTCACTGCGTCCCGATGTGTGCCTGCTGGACATCCGCATGCCCGAGGTCGACGGGATCGAGGCGACCCGCCAGCTCGCCGGGGCCGACATCGTCGATCCTCTGGCCGTCGTCGTCATCACCACCTTCGACCTCGACGAGTACGTCTACGGCGCGCTGAAGGCGGGGGCCCGAGGCTTCCTCCTCAAAGACGCCGGAGCCGAGATGCTCACCCAGGCCATCCACGCCGCCGCCCGCGGCGACGCCCTGATCGCACCGAACATCACCGCGAGGCTCCTGTCCTCCTTCGCGAACACCCGCTCGCGCTCGATGCCACCGGAGCCTGTCGAGCCCCTGACCGCCCGCGAGGAACAGGTCCTGCTGACTGCCGCTCGCGGTCGGACCAACAGCGAGATCGGCGATGAGCTGTCCATCAGCCTCAGCACCGTCAAGACGCACATCGCCGCCCTCATGCGCAAGCTCAATGCTCGCAACCGCGTCGAGATCGTCATGTGGGCCTACGAGACAGGACGCGTCGACACCTGATGAGTGCGCCCCGTGGAGTGGTGAGGCCCGGATGACGGCGCGGGGTCCTGATTGGGGGTGACCACCGGCGAGATTCTTGATGTGTAGCGACAAGCACGCATCGAAGAGAGTCTCACCGATGGCGATGGCCCAGTCTGCGGTGTCCGAGTTGCTCCAGGTGTTCCGTACCAGGGAGGGCACTGACGGCATCCGCGCGTGTGGGCGGGTCGCGATGCCGGACGCTTGGCCGGAAACCCGAACCGCCCCAAGTGGACACGAGTTGTCACTCGTCCGACACGTATCCCCCACGAGGAGCCCCTGCCGCCATGAGTTCGAAGCGCACATTTGGCCAGATATCGCGACTTCCGAGCAGTCGCTACCGGGCGAGATACACCGGCCCAGACACAGCCCTTCACAGCGCTCCTTGGACGTTCGAGACGAAGGGCGACGCCGAGGCATGGTTGGTTGATGAGCGGCGACTCATCTCGTCCGGCCGGCGGTCATCGCCCAAGGTCCGAGCCGAGGCCGCCAGACGCGCCGAGGTGGACCGTCGCGGGCGGAAGTTCAAGCGCTAGGTATGCCGCACATGCCGTCGCCGCGAGGGCACCTTTCCAATACTCACCGGAACCCAGGTAGTCGAAGGCCGCGCCGCCCGCGACGAAGACCCCAAGCAACAAGAAGGCCCAGACGCGGACATTCAGAGCCGAGCGGCCACGCGCAGCGCCCCTATGGGCGGGGGGGCCAGGGCGGTTCCTACGAGATTCCTCCTCCGGCTGACGATCTTCGTCCATGTCGTCAGTCAACCAGCAGTGCTCACAGCGTCCCGCGCGCGACCGCGCCGTCCGCCGCAACAGAGGACAGTGCGCGCGGCGAGATTGTGGCTACACTTGTGGCCATGACTGCAAGCGGGCAGATGGCGCTCAAGGACGTGAAGAACCACCTCTCGGAGGTTGTCGACAAGGTGGAGCGCGAGCACGACCGCGTCGTGATCACCAAACACGGCCGCCCGGCGGCAGTTGTCGTCTCGATCGAGGACCTCGAGTCGCTGGAGGAGACCTTGGACATCATGTCCAAGCCTCGGCTCTTGGCTCAGATCAGGGACAGCCTCGTCGAGCTCGAGGAAGGCGGCGGCCAAGCCATGACCAAGGACGAGGCCATCGCGCTGCTCGGCCGTTGACGGGTTGA
>JBDTDY010000003.1:0-9142 GCA_039922835.1 Ornithinibacter sp. | reverse complement strand
CGGCCCAGCCCCCGCGAGGTCGCGGATCGTGGTGTCGGGGTGTCCCAGGTTCGACGCCTGGGTGAGGTACAGGCCACGCCCGCTCGGGTTGAGCAACCCGTCGTGGATCGGCACAGCCTGCGGTGCCGCCAGCCGGCGCAGGAACGCGGTCATGTCGCGGCTGCGCTGCCACGGCGCCTGGAGCGGGAAGGCGAGCACGTCGACGTCACCGGGCTCAGCGTCCAGCGCGTCTCCCGGGTGGAACAGGGTCGGCTCACCCTCCGCCTCCAGGCGCACCCCGACATTGGTGACGCGCGCGATGTCCTCGTGGATCAGGGCGTGGATCTCCCCCACCGGCGTGATGCTCACCCCACCCACCACCACGACCGTGCCGTCGTGGGCGCGAGCCTGCACCCCGATGTCACGCAGCACTACGACGCTCTGCGGGTCGGTGAGCACGAGCGCACCCGGGTTGGCGGACGCCAAGCCCGGGAGCCGTGCAGGGTCCAGGTGGTCCGCGTGCTGGTGGGTGACGAGGATGGCGTCGAGGTCGCGGGCTGGGGCGAGGTCTGCGGCGAGGGTGCCCGGGTCGATGAGCACACGGGTATCCGCCATCTCGACGAGCAGGCACGCATGACCGAGGTGGGTGATCCGCATCTCCTCACCGTATGCCGGATGATGCCGAATGCAGCGCATCCGCACGGTCGGTGCTGATCGGCACTTGGTCGACGACGTGTGCTGCCGCCCTGAAGTCGGCCGGCAGGACCACCACACCGAGTGGCGGCTCGATGAGAGCGAGGGCGCCCTGCCCGGCGAGGAAGAGCGGCACGGAGCCTCCCAGCCGAGCCAGTGACGGTCCCCGAGATGCGAAAGCCGCCGGCCGCACCCCGGCGAGGACGCACGCATCCGCCTGGAGGAAGCGCACGGCCTCGGCGAGCGCGGCAATGGGGGTGTTGGCGCCCAGGCTCACCGTGCGCCACCGTCGGGCGTGCAGCATCGCGCCGAAGAGCTCGAGTGGAAGGTCGTGCAGCTCCCGGGGCGGGCAACCCAGCACCACGGTCCGGTCCCGACGGTCGGGCACAGGAGCACGGAGCTCGGTGAGGACGCCGCGGAACGTGGTCGATGCGAAGTGCTCGTGGACCACGCCGAGGCGACCGCTCTGCCACCCCAGCCCGACCTCGTGCAGCACCGGCACGGCCACGTCGACGACGGTGTCCTCGACCCCGTGCGCCTGGAGGGACCTATCGAACGCGCGCCGCACGCCCACACCGTCCAGTGAGGTCACGGCAGCCATGAGCTGCTCGCGGATGGCATCCGTACTGGTGTGTCGGTCCTCCACGGTGCCGATGCTAGCCCTGAGATGCGGAGGATCGAGGTCAACCGACGCGGCAAAGGTCCCTGCGACAGCTCGCGCGGTGGCCGTCGACGGGTGAGGTGGACGAGTCGGGTTGTAGGCCGGGTTCTGTCCCGCGCGGTCGTTGCCGGCCGCGTGGTGACGGTCATCCATCTCGGGTGGCCGTTGCCGACCACCTCCAGCGCCCTACCCGCGTGCTCGGGCGGGCAGCCCTCGATCGCACGCTGTCTGGGCTTGCTCCGGATGGGGTTTACCAAGCCGGCCTGGTCACCCAGGCCGCTGGTGGTCTCTTACACCACCGTTTCACCCTTACCCCGGTCGATCGCTCGACCGAGGCGGTCTGTTTTCTGTGGCACTGTCCCGCGGGTCACCCCGGGTGGCTGTTGGCCACCATCCTGCCCTTCGGAGCCCGGACCTTCCTCGGCGGTGGTTGCCCACCGACGCGACCGTCCGCCCGACTCGTCCGCTCTCAGTCTAGGGCCAGCTCGAGGGCACCCCTGGCCACATCCGCCGTGGCCACCCGCACCCGCACCGAGGCACCGAGCTCCGCGCCGGCCCCGGCCACCCTCGTGAGCACCGGGAGGTCGACGAGCTGCACCTCAAGGCCCGACTCGCTCCGGTCCACGACGACCGCATCGAACACCTCGCCCACCCTCCCCTGCAACACTGCCGCCTCGGTGGCATCGGCGCACGCGCGCTCGGCCGCACGGGTCCGCTGGTCCGAGGAGCGCATCAGGTCAGGGAGCGCGGGCAGAGCCGCGCGCACCTCCTCCGGGACCTCATCCCCGCGGCACACCGCCTCGCAGACGAGGAGCCCGAACCGGTCGACCAGCCGGCGCAGCGGGGCCGTGACGTGCGCGTAGGGCGCGGCGACGGCGCCGTGCTCGCGCTCGGTCGGCACCTCACCGTCGAATGCCGTGTAGCCGGCCCCGCGGAAGAGTGTGGTGGCCTCGTGGATGAGCGCGAGGTGCCGCGGGTTCGTGCGGTCCAGAGAGCGCACGAAGTCACCGTAGGACTGACCGTCCGGCCAGTTCGCGTGCAGCGCCCGAGCGGCCCGACGAAAGCGTGCGATGGCCCCCGCCGTGGGCGCCGGCATCGTCCTCAGCACCCCCACCCGAGCCTGGATCATCATCGTCGCGGCCGCCATCCCCGTGAGCAGTGAGATCTGGGCGTTCCAGTCCTCGGCCGCGACAGGGGGCCGGAACTCGAGCACGAAACGCCCGTCGGGCCCCTCGTGCACCTCCTGCTCGGGCATCGGCAGGCTGGCCCCACCGCGGGCACGCTCCAGCGCGATCCGCCGCTCGCCGACCTCCCGCAACATGACGAAGCGCTCATCAGCACCGCCGTCGTCGACCGAGCCCTGGACCTGCGTGTAGTCGAGTCGCTCGACGCTGCGCACCATGGCCCGCTCCACGCTCGAGGAGACCAGCTCACCGGTGCCGTCGAGGTGCAGGTCCCAGACGAACGCTGGGCGGACCACACCGGGCAGGAGGCTGGCCGCCCCCTCGGAGATCATCTCGGGGTGCAGCGGCACCCGCACGTCCGGGCAGTAGACGGTCTGCCCCCGCTCGCGGGTCTCGTGGTCGAGGGCTCCGCCGAGACGCACGAATGCCGGAACGTCAGCGATCGCGTAGCGCACCCGGTGCCCGTCGCCGTCCCGCTCCAGGTGCATCGCCTGGTCGAGGTCCATCGAACCCGCGGGGTCGAGCGTGAAGAACGCCAGCCCGGTCTGGTCGTTCGTGGGGAGGTCCATCGGCGCCGCGGCGACCGCTTCAGCCTCCCGACGTGCCTCGACCGGGTAGTCGAGGGAGAGCCCGAGCTCTTCGCGGACCGCCTCGAAACGGGCCCGGAGCGCCGCCACCACCCCCTCGGATGTCTCGGCCTCGGTGGGTGAGAGCGTCACGCGGGGATGGGGCATGTGGGCAAACCTAACCTCCCGGGGTGGCCCCGATGGCGCTCCCGACGCGCCGCGCCACGCCTGTGATGTGGGAGTCAGAACCCGTCCCAGCCTCGCCGGGGGGCATAGCGTTCAGATGCTGGGGGCGGTCACGCTGCTGGGCGTCTCCACAACGTGCAGCGCGAGGTCTTTCGTTGGCAGGGGCTGCGGTCGCTGCATGACCTGCCCGATCCTGCGTGACCCGCTCCACCCTGACAGACACGAGGACGCCATGCCCTTCAACAACCGCAACCGCAACGTGCTCTCCCTGGTGCACCACACCGAGCGCGACCTGCACTACCTCCTGGACCTCGCCCGGGACCTCAAGGCGGCCAAGTACTCCGGTGCGTCCCGGCGCAGCCTCGAGGGCCGCAACATCGCCCTCATCTTCGAGAAGACCTCCACGCGCACGCGCTGCGCCTTCGAGGTGGCCGCCTACGACGAGGGGGCGCACGTCACCTACATCGACCCGGCATCCTCACAGATCGGGCACAAGGAGTCGATGAAGGACACCGCGCGCGTCCTGGGCCGCATGTATGACGCCATCGAGTACCGCGGGGCCGGTCAGGAGATCGTCGAGGAGCTCGCGGAGTATGCCGGGGTGCCGGTCTTCAACGGGCTCACCGACGAGTTCCACCCGACCCAGATGCTGGCCGACGTGCTCACCATGACCGAGCACAGCAGCAAGCCGATGCACGAGATCGCCTACGCCTTCGTCGGTGACGGACGCAACAACGTCGCCAACTCGCTGCTGCTGGTCGGGGCCAAGCTGGGCATGGACGTGCGGATCGGAGCCCCCCGGGACCTCTGGCCGAGCGAGGACCACGTCGCGATGTGCCGCGCCTTCGCGGCGGAGTCCGGAGCCCGGGTGATGATCACGGACGACCCCGTGGAGGCGGTACGCGGCGCGGACTTCATCCACACCGACGTCTGGGTCTCGATGGGTGAACCGATCGAGTCCTGGGCGGACCGGATCGCACTGCTGCTCCCCTACCAGGTGAACAAGGAACTGATGGCGGCCGCGGAGAACCCCCGGGTGCGATTCATGCACTGCCTGCCGGCCTTCCACAACGCCGAGACGACCGTGGGAGCCCGCATCGCCGCGCAGTACCCCTTCCTGGCGAACGGGGTCGAGGTCACCGACGACGTGTTCGAGAGCCCGGCCAACATCGCCTTCGAGCAGGCCGAGAACAGGATGCACACCATCAAGGCCGTGCTCGTCGCCGCACTCGGCTGAATCGACACCGAACAGGAGGGCACAGCATGCGCATCGTGATCGCGCTGGGCGGCAACGCCCTGCTGCTGCGTGGTGAGCCGATGACGGCCCAGAACCAGCGAGCGAACATCCGCGTCGCCGCGGAGCGGATCGCTCGCGTGGCACCCGGCAACGAGATCGTCATCGCCCACGGGAACGGGCCGCAGGTGGGGTTGTTGTCCCTCCAGGCGAACGCCTACGCGGACGTGCCGCCCTACCCCTTGGACGTGCTCGGCGCCCAGACCGAGGCGATGATCGGCTACGTCATCGAACAGGAGCTCGGCAACCTCCTGCCGGTGGAACAGCCCTTCGCCACCCTGCTCACGATGGTGGAGGTCGACCCGTCTGACCCCGCCTTCCAGGACCCGAGCAAGCCGATCGGGCCCGTCTACGACCGCGCGACCGCCGAGCGTCTCGCCGCCGAGAACGGCTGGACGGTCGCACCCGACGGTGAGCAGTTCCGGCGCGTCGTGCCCAGCCCCAGGCCGAGGCGGATCTTCGAGATCGGCCCGATCCGCACCCTGCTCGAGCACGGCACGATCGTCATCTGTGCCGGCGGCGGGGGCATCCCGACCATGTACGACGCGAGCGGGAACCTCCAGGGCGTCGAGGCGGTCATCGACAAGGACCTCGCCTCCTCCCTGCTGGCGCGCGAGCTCGCAGCAGACCTCCTGGTCATCGCCACCGACGTCGACGGGGTGTACACCGACTGGGGGACGCCACGAAAGCGCCGGCTCGGCACCGTCTCGCCGGACCAGTTGAGCGGGCTCGACCTGCCTCGGGGCTCGATGGGGCCCAAGGTCGAGGCCGCGTGCAGCTTCGTGAGCGCCACCGGCAACGACGCCGTCATCGGCTCTTTGGCCGACATCGCCGACATCGTCGCGGGCCAGGCGGGGACCCGCGTGCGAGCCAGCCGCTGATCACGACGGCGTCCGCCCGCGGCCACCCGCCGGGAACCTCCGTAGGCTGGGTCGGTGCTGATCCTCCTCCCGCCGTCGGAGTCGAAGGCGACCCGCACGCGCGGCCGTCCCGCAGACCCCTCCTCGTGGTCCTTCCCCTCACTGGCACCCACCCGAGCACGCGTCACGGACGCCCTGGTCGCGGTGAGTGCCTCGCCGGATGCGGCACGACTACTGGGGGTGTCGGAGGGCCTGCTCGACGAGGTGGCCCGCAACCTCACCCTCGACAGGGCCCCGTCGATGCCGGCCGCAGAGGTCTACACCGGGGTGCTCTACGACGCCCTCGACCTCGCGAGCCTCGACACGGCTGCACGCCGGCGCGCCAACCGCTGGGTGGTCATCGTCTCCGCGCTGCACGGCGCGGTCCGCCTCGGTGACCGGATCACGGCATACCGGCTGTCGATGGGGGCCACCCTCCCGCAGGTCGGGCCGCTGGCCGCGGTGTGGCGACCGGCGCTGGCGGAGGTGCTCCCGGACGCCGCCGGGCGTGGGGCTGTCGTGGACTGCCGGTCGGCGCCGTATGCCGCCGCCTGGCGGCCCGCTGCGGACCTCGCCCCCCGCTGGGTGCAGGTCCGGGTTCCCGGCGCCAGTCACATGGCCAAGCACACCCGGGGCCTGGTGGCCCGCCACCTGTGCGAGATCGGTGAGGCGCCACGCTCGGCTCCGGCCGTGGCGGAGGTCGTCGGGCGAGCCTTCGACGTCGCCCTGCACGAGCCAGCGAACCGCACCGCGCCCTGGGTGCTGGACGTGCTGCCCCGGTGAGCGTCGCCGACGCACTGGACCTCGGTGCGCGGCTTCTGCCGGTGATCGTCTTCCTCCTCGCGATCACCGTGACCGCGGAGGTGGCCGAGCGCGCCGGGGTCTTCGACGTCGCCGGGCACTGGGTGGCCCACGCCGGTCGGCGGCGCACCTGGCTGCTGTGGGGGCTCTTCGCCACCCTGTCGGTGGTGTGCACGGTGGTGCTCTCGATCGACACCACTGCGGTGCTGCTCACCCCTGTGGGCATCGCGGTGGCCCGCCAGATCGGGCTGGACCCCCGTCTGTTCGCCGTGACGACGCTGTGGATCGCCAACACCGGGTCGCTGCTCCTTCCGGTCTCCAACCTCACCAACCTGCTTGCCCTGGACACCTTCGCCCGACAGGGCCTGGGGCACGGTGACTTCGTGGCGCTGTCGTGGGCCCCCGCGATCGCCTGCGTGGGCGTGACCCTCCTCCTGGTGGCAGGACTGCACCGACGGTCCCTGCGCGGACGGTATGCCGTGGACCCTCCCCCGCAGGCCCATGACGTCGTGCTCCTGCGGGTTGCGGGGGGCGTCTGCCTCGCCCTCGGCCCACTCTTCGCGCTGGGGTCACCACCATGGTTGGTCGCCGTGCTCGGGAGCGCGGTGCTCGTGCCGGTGGCCCGCTGGCGCGCCCCGGACCTGCTTCGCCGGCTGCCGGTGCCCTGGGTGATGGCGACGGGGCTCGTGGTCGTGTCCGCCGTGGTGCAGGTGGCTCATGCCCGGGGGCTCGGCGACGCGCTGGCCTCCGTCGTGTCGCAGGGCACCAGCGCACCGGCCCTCCTCGGGGTGGCAGGTGCGGGCGCCCTGGTCGCAAACCTCGCCAACAACCTCCCGGCCTACCTCGTGCTGGAACCGGTGGCCACCGACTCAGGAACCAGACTCATGGCCCTCCTCGTGGGCGTGAACGCGGGCCCGCTGATCACCCCGTGGGGCTCCCTCGCGACCCTGCTGTGGCTGCAGCGGTGCCGCAGCGCCGGGGTGGCTGTGCCGTGGCGATGGCTCGCGCCCGCCGGGGCGGCCTGTGCGTTCCTCGCGGTCGGGAGCGGCACGCTCGCGCTCGCCGTCGTGACCCGATGACGAGGAGCCGCGATGACGTGACGAGCGTCACGATTAGACAGGGCGCTCGTTCCTCGCCCGGGTGGCGTTGACTCCGGGAGTTGCCCCCACCGAGAGGACCCCATGCCTGCCTCCCCCGACCTGGCCCGTTTCGTCCAGCTGAGGCTCGGCCGTGCCCTGCGATCGCGGGTGGCCGGCGACGACGCCGAGGAACGCGCCCAGGTGATCTGGGGCCGGTCGGGCGAGCGGTGGTTCTCCCCCGAGGACCCCGTGTGGCGAGTGCACGCCGATGCCTCGATGTTCCCCGGCGGGGTCGCCGCCCTCCTCCTGCAGTCCCTGCACCCTGCGGCGATGGCGGGGGTCGCGGGCCACAGCGGCTACAAGGGTGACCCGTGGGGTCGCCTGCAGCGCACCTCGCATTTCCTCGCCACCACGACGTTCGGCACGATCCAGGATGCCGAGGAAGCGATCGGCCGGGTTCGCGGCATCCACGACCGGGTGCGCGGCCGTGACGCGCACGGGCGGCCCTACCGCGCCGGGGACCCGAACCTGCTGCGATGGGTGCACGTGGCCGAGGCCCACAGCTTCCTTACCGCATACCAGCGGTATGCCGTGACGCCGCTCACCGACGAGGAGTCCGACACCTACGTCGCCCAGTCCGCGCTCGTGGCGGAGCGCCTCGGGGCGAGCGACGTGCCGACGACGGTCGCCGAACTGGCAGACACGCTCGCGGCCTACCGGCCCGAGCTGGAGGCGACCCCTGCGGCCCGTGAGGCCGCTCGGTTCCTCTTGCTCCAGCCGCCGCTGCCCCTCATGGCGAGACCGGGCTACGGACTCATCGCCTCGGGTGGGGTCTCGCTGCTGCCGCGCTGGGCCCGCCGCGAGCTGCGCCTCCCGGTCACCTCACCGGCGACCGCCGTGGCCGGAGCACTCGGCGGTCTCGGGACGGGGACGGTGCGGTGGGCCATGGCGGGTGTTGCCGCCGAGCGTCAGCTCGTCGCCGACCCTGCCTGAGGACGAGGCGCAGACCCGGTCACGAGCTCCTCGATGCGCTTGAGCGTCGCTTCCATGTTCGTGGTGGTCGATGAGGTCATGGCGAGCTTGACGACCGGCTTGCTCAGCGGCTTCTCCGCGGAGAGGTCCCACGACTCGGTGACGAGCGTTCCACCCTCCACGGGTTCGAGTTCGTAGCGCCAGATGCGACCGCCGATGAGCGAGCCGAGGGCCCCGCTGGCGGTCGTCTGCCACGCGATGAGCCGGTTGTCCTGGAACTCCACGACGGTGTTGCGCGTGGAGTAGGCGACCCCGAGCTTCATGTCCATCCCGAAGCGGTCGCCGAGACCGAGCCGTCGCCCGCCGCTGCGCGCGGATCGCACGGTGTCACCGCCGTCGATCGCGGAGTGCCCGGCCGGGTCGGCCAGCAGGTCGAAGATGGGCTCCGGAGCCGACGGGATGAGTCGCCGGACGGAGATGGTGTCTCGAGGGGTCATGGGACGGGACGCTAACAGGGCGACCCACGGCGGGGTCAGCCCGCCGCCCGCCTCGCCGCTGCAGCGACACCTGACTCGAGGTCGGTGACGAGGTCGCGGACGTCCTCCAGACCCACCGAGACCCGCACCGTGCCGTCGGTGATGCCGACCGCCGCTCGAGCCTCGGGGTCGAGCCGGCGATGCGTCGTCGTGGCGGGGTGCGTCGTCAAGGACTTGGTGTCACCGAGGTTGTTGGAGATGTCGATGATGTCCAGGGCGTTGAGGAAGGCGAACGCACCCTCCTTGCCGCCCACCACGTCGAACGTGACGACGGTGCCGCCCCCGCCCTCCA
>JBDTDY010000002.1:0-8705 GCA_039922835.1 Ornithinibacter sp. | reverse complement strand
GCGACCGGATGCTCGCGGTGTTCGGTTCCTCTGCGGCCCTGGGCGACCACCTCGTCGCCCACCCACACCACTGGACCTCCGTGGTCGAGGCGGCTCCTCTCTCTGCTGCGCAGCGCGTCGAGCGGCTCGTCGACGCCGTGCGCGATCCGGGCGGGGCGCCTGCGGTCGACGTGCTTCGCACGGCATACCGGGAACAGCTGCTCGGGATCGCGGCCCTCGACCTCACCGCCCCTGACCCCGTGGAGATGCTCCCCGAGACGGCGGCGGCGCTGGCCGACCTGGCGGAGGCGGCTCTGGAGGCGGCGCTGGTCATCGCCCGGGCGGAGGTCGGTGCCGACGCCGACCGCACCTGCCTGGCCGTGATCGCGATGGGCAAGACGGGCGGGCGCGAGCTGAACTACATCTCCGACGTCGACGTCATCTTCGTCGCCGAACCGGCCGAGGGAGTGCCCGAGGAGGAGTCCACCGTCGTGGCCACCGACCTGGCCACCCGCCTCATCCGCATCTGCAGCTCCTCCACCGCCACGGGTGCGCTGTGGCAGGTCGATCCGGCACTTCGGCCGGAGGGCCGCAACGGACCCCTCGTGCGCACCGTCGCGAGCCACCGCGCCTACTACGAGCGCTGGGCCAAGACATGGGAGTTCCAGGCGCTGCTCAAGGCGCGACCCGTCGCGGGCGACGCCGAGGTCGGGCAGGCCTACTGCGAAGCGGTCCAGCCGATGGTCTGGCAGGCCTCCTCGCGGGCGAACTTCGTCGATGACGTCCAGTCGATGCGCAGGCGGGTCGAACAGCACATTCCCCAGGGGGAGGCCGACCGGCAGATCAAGCTCGGCCCCGGCGGGTTGCGCGACGTGGAGTTCTCGGTTCAGCTCCTCCAGCTCGTGCACGGGCGAGCAGATGAGTCATTGCGCACGGCAACGACGTTGGAGGGGCTGGCAGCACTCTCCGCTGGCGGCTACGTCGGGCGCGACGACGCGGCGACACTCGCCACGGCATACCGGTTGCTGCGCACCCTGGAGCACCGCATCCAGCTCTTCCGGCTCCGTCGCACCCACCTGATGCCCACAGCACCATCGGACCTGCGACGACTCGGGCGGGCGTTGGGTCACAGGTCGGACCCTGCCGAGGCCGTCGTCACGCAGTGGCGCACCCAACAGCGCGAGGTGCGCCGCCTCCACGAGCGGATCTTCTACCGCCCGCTGCTCTCGGTCGTGGCTCGGCTCAGCGACGCCGAGGTGCGACTCACCCCGGAGGCGGCACGAGAGCGACTGTCCGCCTTGGGTTTCCGCGACCCTCGGGGTGCGCTGAAGCACCTCGAGGCCCTCACCGACGGGGTCAGCCGCCGCGCCTCCATCCAGCGTCAGCTGTTGCCGGTGATGCTGGGTTGGTTCGCGGACGAGGCCGACCCGGATGCCGGTCTGCTCGCCTTCCGCCGGATCAGCGACGAGCTCGGGTCGACCCACTGGTATCTCCGCCTGCTGCGCGACGAGGGGTCCGCGGCAGAACGGCTGGCGCACACTCTGGCGCGCAGCAGGTATGCCGCCAACCTGTTGGAGCAGGCCCCCGAGTGCGTGCAGTTCCTCGGGGACTCCGCTGCGATGCAACCACGTTCGCGCGAGGACCTGGTGCGACGGATGCAGTCGGCTGCTGGTCGCAAGGACGACCCGGAGTCGGCCGTGCTCGCGGCGCGCACCATCCGCCGCTCCGAGCTCTTCCGCATCGCGGTGGCCGACCTCTCCGGGGGGCTCGGGCTCGACGCCCTGGGGGCGGCGATGACCGACCTCACCTCCGCCCTGATCGAGGTCACCCTCGAGGTCTGCCTGCGCGACGTTCAGGACCGCACCGGCGCCGAACCACAGACCCACCTCCTCGTGGTCGGGATGGGTCGCCTCGGGGGTCGCGAGCAGGGTTACGGCTCAGACGCCGACGTGATCTTCGTGCACGAGCCGCTGCCGGGCGCGGACGAGGCTGCTGCACAGACGCAGGCCCTCGAGGTCGTCAAGGAGCTCATCCGGCTGCTCGGCCGCCCGGGCCCCGACCCCAACCTCGAGGTCGACGCCACCCTGCGCCCCGAGGGCAAGAGCGGCCCGCTGGTGCGCTCACTGGAGTCATATCGCAGCTACTACGACCGGTGGTCGCTGGTCTGGGAGGCGCAGGCGCTGCTGCGGGCGTCCCTGGTGGCGGGTGACCCCGACCTCGCGGCCCGCTTCTTCGCGCTCATCGAGCCGATCCGCTGGCCGCACGGTGGGCTCTCCGGCGGCCAGGTGCGCGAGATCCGAACGCTCAAGGCCCGGATGGAGGCGGAGCGGATGCCGCGCGGCGCCGACCGCAAGACCCACTTCAAGCTCGGTCACGGCGGGTTGTCCGACGTGGAGTGGGCCGTGCAGCTGCTCCAGCTCCAGCACGCCCACGCCCACCCCGCCCTGCGCACCACCTCCACCATGGCTGCCCTGACCGGCGCCGAGGACGCAGGCCTCATCGGTCGCGAGGTCGCGGCCGACCTCTCGGCCGCGTGGCGCCTCGCGTCGACGATGCGCAACGCGGGCGTCCTCTTCCGGGGGAAGGCGATCGAGGCCGTGCCCACCGACAGCAGGGATGCCGACGGCATCGCCCGGATCCTCGGCCTGCCCTCGGGGTCCGGTCAGGATCTCGGTGAGCGCTACCGCCGCACGGCCCGTCGGGCAAGGTCCGCGCACGAGTCCACCTTCTACGACGACTGACGACGGTGCGTCCGGCAGCGGTACCCCTCGGTGGGCAACCTGCCGGACGTCCGCCGGCGCCGGGAAACCTAGACTGGACCCATGTCCATCGGCACCCCCGGAAACCCTCCTGAGCACTCGACGAGCAGGGTGATCCCGCGGCTCGACCTGCGCGGGCGGCACCTCTCCTCACGCGAGCTGCGCGAGGCCATGCCCCGTGCCGAGTTCGACGTCGAGGCTGCGCTTGCCACGGTGCGCCCGATCGTCGAGGACGTTCGCGACCGTGGCGCAGCTGCCCTGTATGCCGCGGCGAAGCGGTTCGACGGAGTCACCCCGCCCGCACTGCGCGTCCCGGCGGATGTCGTGGCGCGCGCGGTCGACACGCTCGACCCCGCGGTGCGCGCAGCCCTGCAGGAGTCGATCCGACGAGCCCGGCTCGTGCACGCCGACCAGCGACGGAGCACCACGACCACGCAGGTCGCCGATGGCGGAACCGTCACCGAGCGCTGGGTGCCCGTCGACCGGGTGGGTCTCTACGTCCCGGGAGGTCTCGCGGTCTATCCGAGCAGTGTCGTGATGAATGTCGTGCCGGCGCAGCTCGCCGAGGTCGGGAGCATTGCGGTGGCGAGCCCACCGCAGCGCGACCACGGTGGCTGGCCGCACCCCACCATCCTCGCCGCGTGTGCCCTCCTCGGGGTCGACGAGGTCTATGCGATGGGTGGGGCCCAGGCCGTCGCGGCCTTCGCCTACGGCTTCGACGACGGCGAGGCCACCTGCGACCCGGTTGCGCTGGTCACCGGCCCCGGCAACATCTACGTCGCCGCCGCGAAGCGACTCCTCAAGGGCGTCATCGGCATCGACTCCGAGGCCGGGCCCACCGAGATCGCGGTGCTCGCCGACGACAGCGCCGATGCCGAGCACGTCGCCTCCGACCTGGTCTCCCAGGCGGAGCACGACCCGCTCGCCGCAGCCGTGCTCGTCACCGACAGCGTGGCGCTCGCCGACGCCGTCGAGGAGGCTCTCGGTCGCCGGGTGGCCGCGACCAAGCACACCGAACGGGTGGCCACGGCGATGCGGGGTCGCCAGTCGGCGGTCGTCCTCGTCGACGACCTCGACATGGGGCTGGACGTGGTCAACGCCTACGCCGCCGAGCACCTCGAGATCCAGACGCGCGATGCCGCGGCGGTCGCCGCCCGGGTGCGCAATGCCGGAGCGGTGTTCGTGGGGCCCTGGTCGCCCGTCAGCCTGGGTGACTACTGCGCCGGATCCAACCACGTGCTGCCCACCGGTGGCTGCGCCTGCCACAGCAGCGGCCTGTCGGTGCAGTCCTTCCTGCGCGGCATCCACGTCGTGACCTACTCGCAGGACGCGCTGCGCGAGGTGGGCGGCCACGTCGTCACCCTGGCCCGGGCCGAGGACCTCCCGGCCCACGGCGAGGCGGTCCTCGCGCGGGTGCCCGAGGTCGAGCCCGGAGCCTGAGAGCTCAGCGCCGGCCACCGGGTGTCTCGCCATGGGCGAGACCCGGGCGCCCTCTCCAGCCCGCCTAGACTTCGGTGCATGGACTCCCGCGCGACCGTCGAGGCGATGCTGCGCCCCGACCTGCGCGGGCGAACGGCTTACGGCGCACCGCAGCTCGACGTGCCGGTCGCGCTGAACACCAACGAGAGCTCGTATGCCGTGCCACGGGTCGTGGTCGAGGCGGTCACCGCTGCGGTGGCCGCTGTTTCTCCCGGGCTGAACCGCTATCCCGACCGTGAGTTCACCGGGCTCCGGGAGTCGCTCGCGGCCTACCTCTCCCGCTCCGGGACGATCATCGAGGCAGAGCGCGTCTGGGCGGGGAACGGCTCCAACGAGGTGCTCCTGCACCTCCTGCAGGCCTTCGGGGGGCCTGGTCGCACCGCACTGGGGTTCACCCCGGCGTACTCCATGCACCCGATCATCACCACGACGACCGGCACCACCTGGGTCGACGGCCTGCGCGGCGTGCCGGGCGGGGGCGCCTTCGACCTCGACGTCGACAGCGCCATGGCGCAGGTGCGCCAGCACCGACCCGACGTCGTCTTCCTCTGCTCACCCAACAACCCGACCGGCACCGCCCTCGACCTCGAGGTCGTCCTGGCGGTCCACGACGCGGCGCCCGGCGCGCTGGTCGTGGTCGACGAGGCCTATGCCGAGTTCGCCCGACCCGGGACCTCCAGTGCGCTCACGCTCCAGTCGGGCCGTCCGCGCCTGGTCGTGACCCGCACGATGAGCAAGGCCTTCGCCATGGCGGGTGCCCGGGTGGGCTACCTCGCGGCAGACCCTGCAGTCGTGGACGCCCTGCGCCTGGTGCGGATGCCCTACCACCTCTCCACCCAGAGCCAGGCGGTCGCGCGCGCGGCGCTCGCGCACGCCGACCTGATGCTCGAGACCGTCGATGCCATCAAGGCGCAACGCGACCGGATCGTGCGCGAGGTGGGTGCCCTGGGGTTCGACCCGGTGGCCAGCGACGCGAACTTCGTGCTCTTCGGTGGCCTGGCCGACTCCCACGCGACCTGGTCGGCCCTCCTCGACACGGGCGTGCTCGTCCGCGACGTCGGCATCGCGCACTATCTTCGAGTCACGGCCGGCACGCCCGAGGAGACCACCGCGTTCCTCGCCGCGCTCGCCGACCTCGCGCCCACCCACCGCCTCACCACCGACCACTCAGGAGACGCACCGTGAGCAGCATCGACGCCCACCGCACCGCCACGGTGCGCCGGGCCACTTCCGAGAGCACCGTCGAGGTCAGCGTCGACCTCGACGGCACCGGCGCCGGGCAGGTCAGCACGGGGGTGCCGTTCTACGACCACATGCTGCTCTCGCTGGCCAAGCACTCGCTGATCGACCTCACGGTCGAGGCGTCCGGGGACACCCACGTCGACGCCCACCACACCGTCGAGGACGTCGCCATCGTGCTGGGCCAGGCGGTCCGGGAGGCGCTCGGTGACAAGCGCGGGATCTCGCGCTTCGGTGATGCCACGGTGCCCCTCGACGAGGCGCTCGTGCAGGCCGTCGTCGACGTCGCAGGGCGCCCCTACGTCGTGCACACGGGTGAGCCGGATGCCCAGGCCTATGTCGTCATCGGTGGCCACTACGCGGGCTCGCTGACCCGGCACGTCTTCGAGTCCTTCGCCCACCACGCCCAGATCGCGCTGCACGTGCGCGTGCTGGCCGGTCGCGACCCGCACCACCTCGTCGAGGCGCAGTTCAAGGCGCTCGCGCGCGCCCTGCGAGCAGCAGTGGCCCTGGACCCCCGGGTCGACGGGATCCCGAGCGCGAAGGGTGCCCTCTAGACCGTGGCTCCCGACCGTCGGTCCACGTCAGGGCACGGGCTGGTGCTGGTGCGCCGCTCCCCGGTGGCCGTGACCCGGTGGCTGCGCAAGGGGATGGTGTCCAGCACCGTCGCCCCGCTGGGCGTGTGGACCGGCGTCACGCTCTCTCGCGAGCAGGCCCACAGCGCCTCGCCCTACGACGTCGGGCTCGAACTGCTGGCGGCGCGACCGATCCCGCGCCGGGCGAAGCCGGCCATCGGTTTCTTCGAGCTGCACGGGCGGGCAGCCATCACGGTGCAGCCCGCAGGGATTCGTCGCGGTCACCACTGGTTGGTCTGGGAGCCGCGACGCGGCGTCGTCAGGACCCCCGACCTCAGCGCACTGGCGTTGCCGATGTTGCTCGATGCCGCCGGGGCGGGTGGGCGCGTGCGCGCCGAGGCCGTGGGTGAGGTGCTGAGCTCCGGCCAGGGCTCACCGCTGGACCTTCTCGTCACCGTGCTGGGTCTGCTCGGGCTCCCGGGCAAGGACCTGCTGCTGCGGCGGGACTGCGCCGGGGCGACCGACGTCGAGCCGAACCAGCGCGCCGTGCTCGCCTTCGACCGCCTCATGGCCGACGAGGCGGCGCACGTGGTCGAGATGTCGCTGGAGGACCCTGCCGACCGTCGCGGGGGCCGTGCGCAAGGTCGGTCCTCGTGAGCGCTGGGGTGGTCGTGCTCGACTACGGCAGCGGAAACATTCGCAGTGCGGTGCGGGCCTTGGAGCACGTGGGGGCTCGGGTGCTCCTCACCGGCGACCCGGAGTCGGCGCTCGCCGCCGACGGGTTGTTCGTGCCGGGAGTGGGCAACTTCCACGCCTGCATGGCCGGGCTGCTCTCGGCTCGAGGTCCGCTCATCATCGACCGACGCCTCGCGGGTGGGCGCCCCGTGCTCGGTGTGTGCGTCGGGATGCAGGTGATGTTCGAGGGGTCCACCGAGCCGAGCGAGGCACCCGTTCCGGGAGTGGGGGAGTGGCCCGGCACCGTGTCGCGCCTCATCGCGCCGGTGGTGCCACACATGGGCTGGTCCCAGGTCGAGGTCGCTGCAGGCAGCACCCTCTTCGCGGGGGTGGAGTCCGAGCGGTTCTACTTCGTGCACTCCTATGCCGCCCACAGCTGGCAGGTGCCCCCACCCGGCGACACGTTCGCGGCGGTCGAGCCGAGGGTCACCTGGGCGCACCACGGTGAGCGATTCGTCGCGGCCGTCGAGAACGGTCCGCTCGCGGCGACCCAGTTCCACCCCGAGAAGTCGGGCGAGGCGGGGCTGACGTTGCTGGAGAACTGGGTCCGTAGTCTGTGACCGACCGCTGAACCTTCCCTGACGACACACCCCGGAGGACCCCGTGCCCGACCAGCCCCGTCTGGAGCTCCTGCCCGCCGTCGACGTCGTGGGCGGTCGCGCGGTGCAGCTCGTCCAAGGGGTCGCCGACACCGGCGGCGAGTTCGGCGACCCGCTGGAGGCGGCCCTCGCGTGGCAGGAGCAGGGCGCCGAGTGGCTGCACCTCGTCGACCTCGATGCAGCGTTCGGCCGGGGGTCCAACGCCGATCTGCTGGCGCAGATCATCGGCACGTTGGACATCAAGGTCGAGCTGAGCGGCGGTATCCGTGACGCCGAGACCCTCGAGCGCGCGCTGGCCGCTGGGTGCCGCCGGGTCAACCTCGGCACCGCAGCGCTGGAGGACCCGCAGTGGACCGCCCGCGCCATCGCCGAGCACGGTGACCGAGTGGCCGTCGGGCTGGACGTGCGCGGCACGACCCTCGCGGCCCGCGGCTGGACCCGCGAGGGCGGCGACCTGTGGGAGACCCTCGCCCGGCTCGACGCGGAGGGGTGCGCGCGCTACGTCGTGACGGACGTCGCCAAGGACGGGATGCTCCAGGGCCCCAACCTCTCCCTGCTCAGCGAGGTCTGCGCGCGCACCGACCGGCCCGTCGTCGCCTCCGGAGGCGTCTCGACCCTGGCGGACATCGAGGCGATCCGCGGCCTGGTCGCCGCGGGGGTGGAGGGGGCCATCGTGGGCTCGGCGCTCTACCGTGGCGCCTTCACGCTGCCGCAGGCCCTCGACGCAGCCGGCCGCCCATGACCAACGGCGCCGGAGCACCCGGCGGGAGTGACTCCGCCCAGGTGCCCTGGGCCGGACGTGACCTCTCGCCGAGCGGGTTCGAGTCCGACACCGGGGCCGCCAGTGAGGCACTGCTCGACGCCCTGGTGGGCGGGGCCGACGACGCGACCCTGATGCGGGCCGTGGAGGCCTCGCGACTCCTCGTCCCGATCGTCGCGGAGCCCACTGCTGTCGACACCACGGGCGAGCTCACCGTCGAGAAGCAGGTCGACATGGCCGCCGTGACCCTGGTGGCTCCCGACGGTCAGCGCGCCCTGCCGGTGTTCACCAGCACCGAGGCCCTCGCCGCCTGGGACCTCGACGCGAGGCCGGTGCCCGTCACCCCGGCCCGGGCGGCCCAGGCAGCGGTGTCCGAGGGCTGCGATGTGATGGTGCTCGACGTCGCGAGCCCGAGCACCCGCGTGCTGCGCCCCTCGATGGTCTGGGCCCTCGCCCAGCAACGCCCTTGGCAGCGACCGCACGAGGACGCCTTCGTCGGGCGCAGCGTGGCCGCTGCCCTCGGCGCCGAGGACGACGTCCGCGCGTTCCACCTGGAGGAGGGCACCCCGGTGGGGCAGGG
>JBDTDY010000001.1:0-19208 GCA_039922835.1 Ornithinibacter sp. | reverse complement strand
CTGCCGCGGATGGCCGCAGGCGAGGCGATCGGCTGCTTCGGTCTCACCGAGCCCGACCACGGCTCCGACCCCGCAGGCATGCGCACCCGCGCCCGGCGAGACGGGGACGACTGGGTGCTCAACGGCTCGAAGATGTGGATCACCAACGGCTCGATCGCCGATGTCGCGGTCGTGTGGGCGAATGCCGGTGAGGAGCACGGCGGCATCCGAGGTTTCGTGGTGCCCACCGACACAGCGGGCTTCGCGGCCCACACGATCACCCACAAGATGTCGTTGCGCGCCTCGATCACCTCCGAGCTGACCTTCGAGAACCTCAGGCTGCCCGCGGATGCCGTGCTGCCGGACGTCACCGGGCTCAAGGGCCCGCTGTCCTGCCTGTCCGAGGCGCGCTACGGCATCGTCTGGGGCTCGCTCGGCGCGGCCCGGTCCTCGTTGGACGCTGCCCGTCGCTACTCGATGGAGCGGGTGCAGTTCGGCCGGCCCATCGCCGGCTTCCAGCTCACCCAGGCCAAGCTCGCCGCGATGGCGACCGAGCTCCAGCTCGGCCAGCTGCTCGCCCTGCACCTCGGCCGCCGCAAGGACTCCGTGGGTCTGCGCCCCGAGCAGGTCTCGGTCGGGAAGTACAACAACATCTCCAAGGCGATCGAGATCTGCCGCACGGCGCGAACGATCCTGGGCGCCAACGGCGTCAGCGGGGAGTATCCCGTGATGCGCCACGCCAACAACCTGGAGTCGGTGCTCACCTACGAGGGCACCGTCGAGATGCACACCCTGGTCATCGGCCAGGCCCTCACGGGTGAGTCCGCGTTCCGCTGACGCGGCACCGCCCTCGATCGCGTGAAACCCTGAGCCACGTCACACCTGAGCCACGTCACACCTGAGCCACTGAACACCTGAGACCTGAGGTCACCGTGCTGTCCGCCTATGCGCCCCTGTTCCGGGTCCCCGGAGCCCTGCGCTTCCTCTCCGGCACCGCTTTCTCGCGGGTGGGCGGCGCGATGTTCGGGGTCTCGTTGATCATCATGATCAGCGAGCGGCGCGGCTCCTTCGGTCTCGCGGGAGCCGTCTCGGCGGTGGGAGTGGCGGTGCTGGCGGCTGCCGGCCCGTTCATCGGGCGGCTCATCGACCGTCACGGGCAGCGGCGGGCGGCGATCCCGTTCATCCTGTTCGCGTCGGTCGCGGGCTTCGGCACGGTGCTCGCCTCCTGGCTCGACGCCCCGGCGTGGAGCCTCTTCGTGCTCTACGGGATGAGCGCCTTCCTTCCCGAGCCGGGGCCGATGTCGCGGGCCCGCTGGGCACACATCTACCGCGAGGACCCCCAGTGCCTGCACACGGCCATGTCCTTCGAGCAGGTGGCAGACGAAGCCGCCTTCGTGGTGGGGCCGGTCATCGGGGTGCTCGTCTCCACCATGTGGTTCCCCGAGGCGGGGCTGCTGATCGCCGAGGTGCTGTTCGTGTTCGGCATGCTCACCTTCCTCTCTGCCACGGCCACCGAGCCTCCCGTGGTGCCGCACGACGAGCGCCCGGCCGGCGTCGCGATCCGGCGCCCGGGCCTGCTCACCGTCGCGAGCGTGCTCGTCATGACGGGGGTGATCTTCGGCGGCAACGAGGTCATCGCCGTGGCCTTCACCACCGAGCAGGGCAATCCCAGCTTCTCCAGCGTGGTCCTGGGCGCCTTCGCCGTCGGGTCGACGGTCGCAGGGATCTTCTTCGGGGTGCGCACCTTCACGGTGTCCCTCACGACGCGCCTACTGCTCGCCTCTGCTGCGATGTTCGTCCTGGAGGTGCCGGCGCTCTTCGTCGGCGGTGTCTGGCCGTTGGCCGTCGTCATGCTCGTGGCCGGTTCGGCGACCGCGCCGATGCTCATCACGAGCCTGTCCCTGGCGCAGCGACTGGTCCCCCGGGCGCTCATCACCGAAGGGATGGCGGTGGCGATCACCGGCATCCTGATCGGCATCTCGATCGGGTCAGCCGTTGGTGGCTGGGCCATCGAGATCTGGGGAGCACAGGCTGCGTATGCCGTGCCCGTCCTTGCCGGTGCCCTGGCCCTGGTGATCGTGGCCAGGTGGCGCGCCCCGCTGGAGCGGGCCGAGCGCGCAGGTGGCAGTGAGCCGGAGGGTGGGGCAGCCGCGGCGGCTGGTGTCGCCGGGCTGCCCCACCACTGAGCGTCAGCCGGTGACCGCCGCCGGCTCGGCGGCCGGTTCCTCCGCGGTGGCGCCGCGCTCGTCGTAGTTCGAGCCCGAGCGCAGCTCGACCTCCGGGAGGAGCAGCATCACGAGGAACCCGAAGACCATGACGCACCCGCCGACGAGGAACACCAGGTCCATCGACTCCGAGAAGCCGACGAGGAACGGCTTGGCGAGGCGGGCGTCCAGCGTGCTGAGGAACGAGCTGTTCGAGAGCACCCCGCTGGCCGCGGCAGAGCCACCGCCCTGCGAGGACTGGAACTGCTGCGCGAACGCGGCGTTGGCCGGGTCCTTCAGCGCGCTCTGGAACTCCGGGGTCGGTGCGAACCGGGTGAACGCCGCGGTGATCTTGTCGGGCACCGTCGAGAACAGCACGGTGAGGAACACTGCGGTGCCGATGGTGCCACCCATCTGACGGGTGAAGGTGGCCGTCGAGGTCGCGACCCCGATCTGCTGCGGCGGCACGGCATTCTGCACGGCCAGGGTGAGCGGCTGGAAGTTGAAACCGAGCCCGAGGCCGAAGACCACCATGACGATCATCGTCTGCCACAGGGGGGTGTCGAAGGCGATGAAGTGGAAGGTGAACAGGGCGATGGTGAGCAGGCCGGAGCCGATGACCGGGAAGATCCGGTAGCGCCCGGTGCGGGAGATGACCTGACCGGAGAAGATCGAGCCGACCATGATGCCCAGGGTCAACGGCAGCAGCAACAGGCCAGCTTCCGTCGGGCTCGCGCCCTTGACGATCTGGAGGTAGAGCGGGAGGCTCGCGAGCCCACCGAACATCGCGATGCCGATGATCAGGGAGGCGACCGAGGACACGCCGACGGTCTTGTTGCGGAACATCTTCAGCGGGAGGATCGCCTCCTCGCCCATCCGCATCTCCTGCACGATGAAGCCGATCGCCGCGAAGAAGCCGATGGCGTAGCACGCGATGGAGTTGCCGGAGGTCCAGCCCCACTCCCGGCCCTGCTCGGCGACGAGCAGCAAGGGAACGAGGGAGACGGACAGGAGGGCTGCGCCGGGCCAGTCGATGCGGTGGTCCAGGCGGGTGTGCCGCAGGTGCAGGGTCTTGGAGACGACGATGAGCGCGGCGATGGCCACGGGCACGTTGACGAGGAAGACCCAGCGCCAGCCGGTGATGCCGAAGATCGAGGTGGCGCCGGCGAAGAAGCCGCCGATGACCGGGCCGAGCACCGAGGAGGTGCCGAAGACGGCGAGGAAGTAGCCCTGGTACTTCGCGCGCTCACGCGGCGGCACGATGTCACCGACGATGGCGAGGGCGAGCGAGAAGAGGCCTCCGGCGCCCAGACCCTGGACGGCGCGGAAGGACGCGAGCTGGCCCATCGTCATGGCGAAGGTGCACAGCACCGAGCCGATGATGAAGATGGTGATGGCCGTGATGAAGAGCTTCTTGCGGCCGTAGATGTCGCCGAGCTTGCCGTAGAGCGGTGTCACGATGGTGGCGGTGATGAGGTACGCCGTCGTCGCCCACGCCTGGTGCTCCAGGCCGTTGAGGTCGTCGGCGATGGTGCGGATCGCGGTGGCCACGATGGTCTGGTCCAGGGCTGCGAGGAACATGCCCATCATCAGCCCGACGAGGATCGTGATGATCTGACGGTGGGTCAAGGGGCCCGTGGGGGCGTCGGCGGGTGCACCGGATGCCGTCGTCGTGGCCGACTTCTTGGCGTGGCGGGGGGCTGCGTCCCGAGGGCCAGCCCCCGAGGTGGGTGAGTCCGAGGACGCCCCCGGGGTGGAGGTGGTGCTCATCGGTCGTTCCTTGTCGTCGTCGAAGGGGTGAGGGAGGCCTCCAGGTCGGAGGCGAAGTGCTGGAGGTGGGTGCTGAAGTCGCGCACGTCGGTGTCCGGCCAGTCGGCGAGGACGCCCTGGAGCCAGACGTCCCTGCTGGTGCGGATCGCCGTGAGCAGCTCCTTGCCCTCGTCGCTGAGGGTCAGGGCCTGGGCCCGTCGGTCGTCGGGGTCCGGGCCCCGCGTCACGAAGTGGTGGTCGACCAGCGTGCTCACCTGACGGCTCACCGTCGAGACGTCGGTGTGCAGCACCTCGGCGAGGTCGGAGACCCGCATCGGGCGGCTCGCGAGCTGGAAGATCATCGGGTAGGCCATCGGATCCACGGCCGGGTGCTGGCGGGGGGCGTGCGCTCGCACCGTGTGCAACAGCTTGAAGACCCGGATCAGGTCGTCCCCGAGCACCGCGGTCGGGGTCGACGGGACGGAACGGAACGGCATACGGCCATCACCTCCTGAATAGTTGCTTGCAGCATGCAACTATATGTTCTGTCGAAGGATTCCCCCAAAATCTGTCGAAGGTTGCACATCGCGTCGCAGGGGTCGGTGGCCACGCACGCAGTGGTGTGTGGCCGCGAACCTTCGTCAGGGAACCGCCGCGGGCCGGCCCTTCAGACGCTGTGTGCGCCGAGGTGGTGCAGCAGGTTGCTCGAGAAGCGCTGACCCATCAGCGCGACGACGGCTTTCATCGCAGCGTTGACCGCAGGCCGGGTGATGCCGGGGAAGGGCAGCTCGACGCTGATCTGCATGGACGTCTTCAGGTGAGTCCCCTTCGGGGCGGGGCGCAGGGCATACCAGCCCTCGACGCCGGCGGACTCCTTCTCGGAGCCGGCATCGGGGTCGTGCGTGAACTCGATGCGGTGGGGCTCCTCGAAGGTCATCCGCTCGGTGAAGACGAAGGAGAAGCTCTTGCCGAGCACCGGGATCCGCGACAGCTCCCAGACCCAGTGATCGGGCCCACGGGGCGTGACCTTCTTCAGGAAAGGAGTGAACTCGGCGATGAGGTCCGGGCTGGAGAGCGCGGCCCAGACCTCGTCCGGGCTCGCGCTGACCGTGGCCTCAGAGACCGTGCCGGTGGAGAAGGTGGCCATGGCGCAAACCCTAACCGCGGGTCGCCGCTGTCCCGTCCTGGGGGTGCGGCCCCCGGTCGCTGTCGAGGGTCCGGTCAGGGAGTCATCGCCAGCGCCTGAATGACACGCTGGGCGATCTCCTCGTCCCCGTGGACCACGACGTGCAGGTCTGCGCGGTCTCCCCTCCCGGCTGCCAGGCGCATGGCGACCCGCGTCGACATCGTCAGTGAGGTCGTCACCACGTCGGGGTGCTCCTCCTGCCCGCCGGCGAACAGCGGGATGCCGACCCGCCTGCCGTCCTGCTCCTCCACCCGCGCGCCCACCCGACCCACGGTGGGTCCGGTGAGGTCGAGCACGACGGCGTGGCCCGGAGGCACCTGGGCATCGCGGGCCACCACGCGCGGCACGGCTGCGAAGACCCGGCTCACGGACAGGGCCGCCGCAGGGGTGTCCAGCCCGCCGGGCCGCCCGATCGCCTCGCGGATGTCCTGCTCGTGCACCCAGATGTCGAACGTGCGCAGCGCGAGGAAGTCCCCCAGAGTGGTGGTGCCGAGGGGTCCGTCCACGGGGGTCTGCGCCGTGGCGTCCTCGGCGCCGTAGCAGGCGAGCCGCTCCTCGAGGCGCTCCTCGAGCTCTTCGACCACCTCGTCGAGGGGCCGTCCGCGCCGGAGCTGGACGGCCTTCTCGTGCCTGGCCCCGAACGCATGCTTGACGTGGGCGAATCCACTGACGTCGACGTCGGGATCCTCCTCGCCGGCGGCCATCGCCTCACCCCCGGCGACGTGCGCAACCTGGTCGGCGACGGTCCACCCGGGGCAGTCGGTGGGGCGCTCGGCGTCGCCCGGGCGCAGGGTCAGGGCCAGGTCGATCACGCTTCGCACGGTCTGGGCGTAGGCCTCGACCAGCTCACCCAGCTCCTCGGGGGCCGGGGGGTGCAGTGACATGGGCCCACAGTACCTACGCTGGGGGAATGACCACCCCGACGACCCCGCGGCTGGGTCGCCCCGTGGGCCTGACGATCGCCTCGGGGGTGGTGGGTGTCGCGGTCGCGGCGGCAATCACCGGTGCGCTCGCCCCGCTGGCGCTCTCCGACGCGGGCCCTCTCGTCCGGTGGGGCGTGCCGATCGCGTCGACCGTGGCGACCATTGCCTCGAGCGCCGTCGTCGGCCTGCTGCTCATGGCGGCGTTCGTGGTCCCGGAGCGCACCACGACCAGCCGTCGCTCGCTGGCCGTGCGGTATGCCGCGTCCGCGGCGGCGGTCTGGGCCGCGGCAGCCTTCCTCGAGCTGTTCCTCGGTTTCGCCGACCTGGCGGGTTCGCCGCTCACCGAGCCCGGCCTGTTCTCGCAGTTCACGACCTTCGTGTGGACGATCGAGACCACGCGGGTCCTGCTGCTGAGCACGACGGCAGCGGTGGTGGTCGCGGTCGCTGCCCGCTTCACCACGCGGCGGGGCCCCCTCGCTTGGCTCGCGCTGATCGGCCTCTCCGGAGTGCTCGTCCAGTCCGTCACCGGTCACGCGGCAGGGTCGACGAGCCATGAGGATGCCGTGAACGCCCTCTTCGTCCACCTGCTCGGTGTCGTCCCCTGGGTCGGCGGACTGATCGCTCTCGTCGTGTTGCGCGGTGCCCTGGGGCGCGACCTCGGTGCGAGCGTGGCGCGCTACTCCGTGCTCGCTGGCTGGTGCTTCGTGCTGGTGGCGCTCTCCGGCATCCAGCAGGCCTGGATCCGGCTGGGTTCGCTGGGAGGCCTGGGCACGGCATACGGGGTCGTGGTGCTCCTGAAGAGCGCGGCAGTCCTCGTGCTCGGGGGCCTCGGCTGGCTGCACCGCCGCAACATCGTCTCCCGGCTGGGTGCCGATCCCTCCGACGGTCGGGCGTTCGCGCGGCTGGCCGTCGGTGAGCTCGTCGTCATGGGTGCGGCAACCGGACTGGCTGCGGTGCTCGCGCGCACGCCCCCGCCGGTTCCCGACTCCCTCCCCAATCCCTCTCGCGTGCTCGAGCTCACCGGTTTCCCGGACCCGGGGCCGGTCACCGGGGTCGACTGGGCCACCGCGTGGCGCATCGAGTGGCTCTTGCTCGCCATCGCGGTCGTCGCGGTCGGGCTCTACCTCGCGGGCGTGCTGCGGCTGCACCGCCGCGGCGACGCCTGGCCGATCGGCCGCACCATCTGTTGGGTGCTCGGCTGGGTGTTGTTCGTCTACGCGACGAGCGGTGCGCCGGGCATCTGGGGTCGGGTGCTCTTCTCGGTGCACATGGTGATGCACATGATCGTGGCCATGACGGTGCCCCTGCTCCTGGTGCCCGGGGCGCCGCTCACGCTGGCCCTGCGCGCCCTGCGCGCCCGAAAGGACCGCACCTGGGGGCCGCGAGAGCTGATCCTGCAGGTGGTGCATTCACGGGCGATGCAGCTGATGTCCAACCCCGTGATCGCGGCAGTGCTCTTCTTCTTCAGCCTCGCGACGTTCTACTTCTCCGGGCTCTTCGAGATCGCGCTCGTGACGCACACGGGTCACCTGCTGATGCTCGCCCACTTCCTCCTCACGGGTTATCTCTTCACCTGGGTGCTCATCGGCATCGACCCGGGGCCGCGACGGTGGTCGCCGCCGATCCTGCTCGTGATCCTCTTCGCGACGATCTCCTTCCACGCCTTCTTCGGGGTGGCCCTGGCCGGCAGCGAGACCCTGCTCGCCCCCGGCTTCTTCGAGCAGATCAACCTTCCATGGGGCCCGAATCTCCTCTTCGACCAGCAGCGAGCGGGCCAGATCGCCTGGGGGGTGAGCGAGTTCCCCACCCTCGTCCTCGCGGTCATCGTCGCGGTGCAGTGGTTCCGCACCGACGAGAAGGAGGGCCGTCGCAAGGACCGCCAGGCCGACCGTGACGGCGATGCCGAACTGAACGCCTACAACGCCCACCTCGCGCAGCTCCGCGAAGAGGTCGAGCGCACCTGAGGGTGGTCGTGGGGGAGGATGACGTCATGCGCATCGCGGTCATCCAGCTCTCCTACGGTGACGAGGAGTCCTTCGAGCACCGGGTCGACAGGGTCGCCGAGCTCGTTGCGGCCCAGTCCGGGCATGACCTCGTGGTGCTCCCAGAGCTTTGGGGCGCAACGGGTTTCGACTACCGGCGGTGGGAGCGCGAAGCCCAGCCGCTCGACGGGCCGTGGGTGGGGGCGATGGCTGAGTCGGCGCGCTCCGCCGGCGTGACCCTGCACGCGGGCTCGCTCGTGGAGCGGATGCCGGAGCGTGGGCCCGAAGGTCGCGACCTCGCCAACACCTCGGTCGTCTTCGACGCGCGGGGCGTCGTCATCGCGACCTATCGCAAGATCCACCGCTTCGGTTTCGGCGCCGGCGAGCCCGCGCTCATGGAGGCGGGCACGGGGGTGGTCGTCGTGCCGCTCCCCTCCGGGGCCGGGCAACCCGTGCCTGTGGGCATCTCGACCTGCTACGACCTGCGCTTCCCCGAGCTCTACCGGCGCCAGGTGGATGCCGGGGCCGAGCTCTTCGTCGTGCCCGCAGCCTGGCCGGCGGCCCGGGTGGGGCACTGGTCCCTCCTCGGTCGCGCACGGGCCCTCGAGAACCAGTGCGTGCTCGTGCAGTGCAACACCTCCGGCACGCACGCGGGGATCGAGATGGGTGGTCGAAGCCAGGTCGTCTCGCCCACCGGCGAGGTGCTCGCCGAGGCGTCGGCCACCGAGCAGGAGGTGCTGTCGGTGGAGGTCGACCTCGCCGCCACCACGGCATACCGGCAGTCCTTCCCCGTCCTCACCGATCGCCGCCTCTGACCCCTCCCCGACCCCCTCCGCCCCCTCGCCCTCCCCGACTTCGTCTGTCGACGTGCGGCGACACGCCGGTCCGAGCGCCCGAAACCAGCAATCTGACAGACGAAGTCGGGGAGCACCGGGCCACCAGGGTGAGTGCGACAATCGGCGGATGGACACTGCGTCAGCACTGGACGACCTGGTCACGGCCCTCCCCGACGGGGTGGTCGTCACCGATGCCGAGACTCTCGAGAAGTACCGGTTCGACTGGACCCACGACGCCAGTGCGGGGATGCCGGTCGCAGCCGTCCGTGCCGAGAGTGCCGAGCACGTGCAGGTGGCCGTCCGCTGGGCGAGCGCGCACGGCATCCCGGTGGTCCCTCGGGGGGCCGGCTCCGGCCTGTCCGGGGGCGCCCTGGCCGTCGACGGCGGCATCGTCGTCAGCCTCGAGCGGATGCGCGCCGTCGAGATCGACACCGCTGCCCGTGTCGCGGTCGTCGAACCCGGCGCCCTCAACGTCGAGGTCAAGACGGCGGCGGCTGCCGAGGGCCTCTGGTACCCGCCGGACCCCAGCTCCTTCGAGATGTGCTCGATCGGGGGAAACATCGCCACGAATGCCGGTGGGCTCTGCTGCGTGAAGTACGGCGTCACCACCGACTATGTGCTGGGTCTTGACGTGGTGCTCGCCGACGGGACGCTGATCACCTTGGGCGGCAAGCGGATCAAGGACGTCGCCGGGCTGCCGCTCCTCAAGCTCTTCGTCGGCTCCGAGGGCACCCTGGGCATCGTGACCCGCGCCATCCTTCGCCTCGTGCCGGCCCAACCGCCGCGGTCCACCGTCGTCGCGACCTTCCCCACCGTCGCGGCGGCGGCGGCCGCGGTCATCGAGCTGGGCCGCACCGTGCGCGCCTCGATGGTCGAGCTGATGGACCGCACCTCGATCAACGCGGTCGAGGACTTCCAGCCGATGGGCCTGGACCGTGATGCCGGGGCGCTCCTCGTCATCCAGTCCGACGCCCCCGGTGCTGCGCGGGCCGACGAGGTCGCGGTGATCGTCGGTGCGTGCGAGCTCGCCGGGTCCAAGGAGGTGTTCTCCACCGACGATGCCGAGGAGGGTGAGATGTTCGTGCGCGCCCGGCGCCTGCACTTCGCCGCCATCGACGTGCGCGGCTCGGTGCTGCCCGAGGACGTCGGCGTGCCCGTTCCCCAGCTGCCGGCGCTGCTCGCGAAGGTCGAGGAGATCGCACAGCAGTATGCCGTGGAGATCCCGCTGGTGGCTCACGCCGGCGACGGCAACACCCACCCCGCGATCGTCTACCCCTCCGGTGACCCGGAGGCCGAGGCGCGGGCGCGGGCGGCATTCGATGCCGTGATGGAGGCCGCGATCTCGCTCGGCGGCACGATCACGGGGGAGCACGGCACCGGCCGCCTCAAGCGCGACCTCCTGCCTGCCCAGTTGGGCCCGGACGTCATGGCCCTCACCCGACGTGTCAAGGACGCGCTGGACCCGCAGGGCATCCTCAACCCCGGAGCGATCCTCTGACCTCAGCCGCGAACTGGCCGGTCCGAAAGCGCAGGTCAGCACCCTCGCCCCGGTATGGTCGGCAGGTCAGCCGACCCTCGGCCCCGTCAGGAGACCTCATGTACATCGGACTCGGCATCTTCCTCCTCGCGCTCGGCGCGATCCTCTACTTCGCTGTCGAGGCGTCCGTCGCGGGCATCGACATCAACACCGTCGGCATGATCCTCATGGTCGCCGGAGTGCTCGCGATCATCCTGTCCTTCGTGATGTCCGCGAGCCGCAACCGCGGGCGAGTCGGCTACACCGCCACCCGTGAGAGCCATGTCGACCCCGCGACGGGCTCGCGCGTCGACCGCACCGACGTCGACCCGAACTGACGCACGAGAGGCACCTCGCCACGAAGGCCCACCCCGCCACGGGGTGGGCCTTCGTCAGGTGGGGCCGGGTCGGGCGCTCGCTCGTGGCAGGGTGCCCGACCCGGGGTCGGTGCCTGACCGGGTGGTGCCGGTCAGCGGCTGGCACTCAGAACGCGGACTCCGGCACATCCATCAGCGCGTTGTCGGTGGCCTCGGCCATCGCGCGCTCGGCTCCCAGTCGGGGGAGCACCTGGCGGGCGAAGAACTGGGCCGCGGCGACCTTGCCCTCGTAGAAGTCCTTGTCCTTGCCGTCGGCGCCTGCTTCGAGGGCGGCCAGCGCCACGTCGGCCTGGCGCAGCAGCAGCCACCCGACCACGAGGTCGCCCGCACCCAGGAGCAGGCGCGTGGTGTTCTGGCCCACCTTGTAGAGGTTGCTGACGTCACCGCCCTGGCGCGGGTCGGACTTCATCAGCTCGCCGACCATGAAGCCGAGCGTGCCCTGCACGTCCTCCAGCGCCTGGCCGAGCAGCTCGCGCTCGCGGTCCAGGCGCCCGTCGTGGCCGCCCAGCCCCTTGGCGAACTCCTGGATCTGGCTCGACACGTGGGTCAATGCCTGGCCCTTGTCACGCACGATCTTGCGGAAGAAGAAGTCCAGGCCCTGGATGGCGGTGGTGCCTTCGTAGAGCGTGTCGATCTTCGCGTCGCGCACGTACTGCTCGACGGGGTAGTCCTGCAGGAAGCCGGACCCGCCGAACGTCTGCAGCGACTCGGTGCCCAGGATCGTCCAGGCGCGCTCCGAGCCCAGGCCCTTCACGAGGGGCAGGAGCAGGTCGTTGACCCGGTTCGCGACGTCGGCGGCCGAGCCGGGCTCGAACTCCTCCGCGCCGGTGCTCAGCACGTGCTGGTCGACGATGTCCTGCTGGCTGGCGGTGTAGAGCACCAGCCCGCGCAGGCCCTCGGAGTAGGCCTTCTGGAGCATCAGCGAGCGACGCACGTCGGGGTGGTGGGTGATCGTCACGCGGGGCGCCGACTTGTCGGTCATCTGTGTGAGGTCGGCGCCCTGCACCCGCACCTTGGCGTACTCGAGGGCGTTGAGGTAGCCGGTGGAGAGGGTGGCGATGGCCTTGGTGCCGACCATCATCCGAGCGTTCTCGATGACGTGGAACATCTGGGCGATGCCGTTGTGGGTGTCGCCCAACAGGGTGCCGACAGCGGGCTTCTCGCCGCCGAAGGTCAGCTCGCACGTGGTGGAGACCTTCAGGCCCATCTTCTTCTCGACGTTGGTGACGTAGACACCGTTGCGCTCGCCGAGCTCACCGGTCTCGAGGTCGACGGCGAACTTGGTGAGCACGAAGAGCGAGAGGCCCTTGGTGCCCGGGCCGGCGCCCTCGGGGCGCGCCAGCACGAAGTGCACGACGTTGTCGACCATGTCGGACTCGGCGCTGGTGATGAAGCGCTTGACGCCGGTGAGGGTCCAGGTGCCGTCCTCGTTCTGCACGGCCTTGGTGCGGCCGGCGCCCACGTCGGACCCGGCATCGGGCTCGGTGAGCACCATGGTGCAGTGCCAGCCGTTGTCGACGATGAGCTGGGCGAGCTTCTTCTGCTCCTCGTTGCCCAGGGCGTAGAGGAGCTTGGCGAAGCCGTAGGAGGCGGCGAACATCGAGACGGCGGGGTTGGAGCCCAGCAGCATCTCGTTGACGCCCCAGCGCAGGCTCGGCGGGGCGACGGTGCCACCGAGCTCGGCCTGAACGTCGATGGCCCAGAAACCGCTGTCGCGGTAGGCCTGGAACGACTTCTTGAACGACTCGGGCATGGTCACCGCCTGGGTGGCCGGGTCGTAGACCGGCGGGTGGCGGTCGGAGTCCTCGAAGGACTCGGCCAGCTCGTGCTCGGACAGGCGCGCGACCTCGCGGAGCATCTCGCGGGCGGTGTCGGCATCGAGCTCGGCGTAGGGGCCGGAGCCCAGCACGTCGCCGCGACCGAGCACCTCGAAGAGGTTGAACTCGATGTCGCGAAGGTTGCTCTTGTAGTGGCCCATGACGGGTACCTCCAGGAAAGAAGTGAGCGCTTGCTTACCAGTCTGCTACCGGCGGGTAACAAAAGCAAGAGGAACGTGAGAACTCCCTTCCCGGCATACTCGTGTCGTGAGCATCATCGAGGTGGCGCTGCGCCGTCCTTCGGTGGCCGGGGACACCGCAGAGCACGGCCGCGTCGCCAGCGCCTTGGCACTGCAGGTCGTTGTTCTCGCCTCGTCACGGCTCTGCTGCTCGACTCGATGGGTGTGTGCGTGCTCGTGATGGGCTCGGTTCTGGGAGGCTTCGTCATCTACGTGGTTCGGCAAGGCATGGAGGCTGCGAGATGAGTGGGATGCCGGAGAGCGCTCGGCTGGAGCAGGCTCGCGCAGCCATCGCGCAGGGCGCTCCGTGGCGGGCCCGGGACCTGCTCGTGCGCCACCTCGATGGGCACCGCGACCCCGAAGCCCTGACACTGCTGGGGGAGGTCTACCAGGGAATGGGCGATCTTCCGGCGGCGGGAGCGGTGTGGTTCGCTGCCGGGGCGAAGGGCCCCGAGGTCGACTCGGCCGTCGCCGCCTGGCGTGAGCGCAGCCACGACAACTTTCCGGCCATGTGGCGATCGTTGCCCGCTTCCGTGCGGGCGGACCCGCAGTCGGCCCGGCTGGAGGCTCTGCGCGACCGGGCTCGCGGGCTGGACGCGAGCATCGACGAACCAGGGGCCGATCAGAGCGATCCGGACGCGCCGGTCTCGGACAACCGCACCGACGCAGACCACCCTGGTGGGGACGACGAAGGGGGTCTGGACGCAGCCAAGTTCATCGCCTGGCTGGCAGCGGCGGCCTTCGTCGCGTGCGGTGTCATCGGCTTGGTGACCGTGCTGCAGTGGTTGGTCCCCGGCTGATCGTCGCCCCCTCCCTCGCGATCGTCCGGCGGTGTCGCCACGGCCAGCCTCCAGCCAGGCGAACGCCCTGGGTGCCCTGGGGCCGATGGTCGACATCCACTCCAATGCCGCCCACCAGATGCACGGGAGACCGCGGTTCTTGCCGTGGCATCGCGCGGCGTCGCTCGAGGGCATCCAGGCCTCGAACCCCGGGCAGGATCCGCCGCTCGTCGGTGCCGCCGCGGTCATGGACCCCTGGCCGGAGACCGAGACCGACACCCGCGACACCGGCTCGTTGGGATACGCCTACGTCTGAGCGTCGCCCTCGTCGGCGGGCGTGGTGTCGGGCACGTCCTCGGGGAGCGCGGCGAACGCCTTCTTGGTGTCCCGATACCACCCCATCCCCTTGATGGGGTTGCGCCACCGGCCCTTCATGTCGTCGTGGGCCTGGTGGTGCGCCGCGTCCCCGGCCTTCACGGCATCCTTGAGGTGGCGGTCCTGGGCCTTGATCACGTCGTCGGCGCTCTCACCCCTCAGGTCGAGATCGCAGGGGCCGCCGAGCTGCCGGCAGGTCATCGTCTTCATGGGTGTCTCCTTGGGTCGGGGTGCATTGGGTCGTTCGGGAGGGGTCAGGCGGGGCGCCCATCGGTGCGCCGGACGACCCGGGCGAGCACGTCCGCTTCGGCACGGAAGACGATGCGCGTGATGACGCCGTGCTCGACGGTGAAGTCGAAGAGCACCCGGGCCTCGCCGCGGTGGAACCACGCGGCGCCGGGTCGCTCGCCGATGAGCACCGGGAGCGCTGCCTTCGCGGCGCCGTTGAACATGGTCGCGACCGCTCGCTGTCCGGCGAGCCGCTCCGGTGTCCCGCTGGCAACTGCCGCGGGGTCGGCGGTGACGACCACGTCCGGTGCGAGAAGTCGGAGGAGCCGTGCGACGTCGCCACCTCTCGCGGCGGTGAGGAAGGCATCGACCACCTCCCAGTCGGCCGGTCGATCCACCTCGGTTCCGCCCTCGGTGGGCACATCGCGAACCTTGGCCCTCGCCCGCGACGCCAGCTTGCGTGCTGCACCGGGGGTCGTGTCGAGGATCGCGGCGATCGTGGTGAACTCGAAGCCGAAGGTGTCATGGAGGACGAAGGCGACCCGCTCGCCCGGGGTGAGTCGGTCGAGCACGACCTGGAGGGCGACTCCGACGGTGTCGGCGAGCGCGACGTGGTCGGCGGGGTCGGTGGGGGTGGTTGCCGCATCGGGCGACCCGACCCGTCCTGACCCGGGCGCAGCCTCGGACGACTCGGTGGGCACCGGAGTCCGGGCCCGGAGCCGGTCCAGGCACAACCGCGTCACCACCGTGCTCAACCAGCCGGGCAGGTTCGCGACGTCCGCGTCGGTGCCGTGCAGGCGCAGCCATGACTGCTGGACGATGTCTTCCGCCTCCATGGGGTCCCCGAGCACGCGGCCGGCGATGCGAAGCAGTCGCGGCCTCTCTGCCTCGAACCGTGCGGTCTCGTCCATGGTCCTCTTCTCTCGTGCTGGGAAGCCTGCCACCTTGATGACGTTTCGCGGCAGGGAAGTGTGACGGGCCTGCTGTCTGATCCGGGTGCCCGATGCTGACCCCTCGGCCCGGGTCGTGCCGCTAGCGTGGTCCCATGGTCCCCACGGAGCATCCGGAGCCGGTGCGCGTCGTCCGCGACGTGGAGCTGCTTGAGACAGACCCGACGTCGGGGATGCTGCGCCGGCGCGCCTTCGAGGCGCCCGGACTGTGGGCCGGCCAGGTCGTGACCGAGCCCGGAGTCTTCTCCGGATGGCACCACCACGACTCCAACACCTCCATGCTCTACGTGGTCAGCGGGGTGCTTCGCCTGGAGTGCGAGGGGGTGCAGGGGTGGGTCGACGCGGTCGCTGGTGACTACGTCAGGGTTCCGGCGTTCACCGTGCACCGGGAGTCGAATCCGGGGCGGCAACCGTCCCTGGCTGTGATCGCTCGCTCCGGTTCCGGCACCCCGACGGTCAACGTGTCGCACGCCCCACCGCCGCACCACCCGCTCCCCGGCCGAGCCCAGACCTGACAGGTCGGCAGGGGGAGCCGGAGGGATCTCGGTATCAGCCGGGGCGCTCGGCGCTCCTTCACCACAAGAGGTCGCCGCGGCCCGGTGCAGGTGGGTGCTCGCCCCGGCGGACCAGGGCTGGACCCACGGCGAGGAAGGAGCGTCACATGGCGTCACGATGGACCACGGTGGCAGCGTTCGTGCTGGTCTGCACGGGCCTGGGTGCATGCGGGGGCTCCGACGACCCGGGCACTCCGGGCGCAGTCAAGGACGCGGCCTCGGTGGCGCCTTCCGACCTCGGTGCAGCGACGTCGGGTGATGCCAACCTCGATGGCCAGACTGATGCCGGCGCAGCCCTGGGCGCCGATGAGCTCTGCGGCTTCCTGGCGGAGGAGACCCCGAAGGTCATCGACGTGAAACCGGCCGAGTATGCGGCAGCCTCCTTCGGTGGGGCGCTCTTCACCTTCTACACCAGCAAGGGGCTGCTCACCGACATCGACGGCGCGGGCATCGATGCACTGGCGGCCGAGGGCTGTCCCGACGCGGCGGCCACTCTGCTCCCGGCGCTCGGCGCGAGCAGTTTCGAGGAGCTGCTCTCGAGGTAGCCAGGCCGGTGGTTCGTCGGGATCGACTGCTCGGATGCCGTGGGGTCGGGATGCCGTGGGGCCGGAGGGATGGGGTGGATCAGTCCCAGAGCGAGATGACGTGCCCCGTGCCTGGTGCCACCTGACCGGCATACGCCTCACTCCACGTCGACGAGGCGGCCTCGGCGCCGCGCGACCGCCGCACCTGCAACCACTGAGGGCTCCACTCAATGAAACCGGTGAGCGCGCTGGCGGTTCGCTCCTGGTAGCCGCGGGGACCCCACTCCTGCACGCGCTTCTTGACCTGGGTCGGCGCGAAGAAGAAGGCAGGCTTGGGTCCGGCCATGCCCGACACGCGGGCAGGATCGTCGTGGTGGCTGCGGCCGATCGCCATCGAATGGTGCAGCGCGTCGCCGAAGTGCGCGTGGACCGATGCCAGGACCGGTCCGCTACCAGCCATGTCGATCACGACGATGGGTGTGTTCGACGCAATGGTGGCCACCTCGTCGTAGGTGAGCACGTGGTCGTAGCAGCCCAGCGCCTGCGTGAACGCCTGGTTGCGCGTCGAGGTCACGCCGATGACCTCGATGCCGGCGCGGGCCCGAGCGCAGTGCGCAAAGCTGATGGCCGTCTTGCTCGATGCAGAGAGCACGAGCACCCGCTGCGCACCGAACCAGTCGTTGTCGGCGAAGAAGTCCTCGGCGAGCCATCCGGTCATGAACAGCCCCCGCAGCAGGGCGTGACGATCCTCGGCGTCCTCCCCCGCCTGGTAGAGCGGGTCGAGGGTGGTCGCGGTGAACGCGCGGTAGACGCCGGCGTGGGCGGCTCGGTGCGAGCCGTCGTCACGCAGCCCCTCCGTCGTCGGCGTCACGCTCAGGTCGACGAACCGTGCCATCGGGAACCAGCCGTAGTAGCGGCCTCCGGTGCTGACGTCAGGGTGGCGCGACTCGACCACTTCCGCCCACCCCATGGCGGGCACACAACCCCAGCTCGGATCTCCGGTGGGAAAGAAGTCCCAGTAGCCGAGCGCGTCCCCGACCGTCGCGTAGGTGACGGTGTTCGCGGTGAGGGCGACACGCTCCACCCGACACCGCACCTGCCCGTCCCCGAGGGGTGGCATCTGCGTCGTGACGACCCTGGTGTCGCCGTGCGAGCCGCGATCGACCTGGAGCGTCGTGTTGTGCAGAGTCATGGTGATGTTCCTCGGCGCTGGGTCGCAGTGTCGTCGGGCTGCGACGTGACGGCCAAGACTCTCATGAGCGCCGGGGTCGGGTCGCGTCACCGGGGAGCGCGAACTCGGTGCGCACACCGGGGCTGAAGGCGACGTGATCGGGTGGGCGGTCGGCCAGCCCGGGCAGGCCCACCGACGCCATCAGCCCGTCGTCCAGCGCCAGCACCTCGGCGTCGTGCACCGGCCAGGCCTCGTGGTGGTTGGGGACGTACAGCGTTCGGCCCCACCAGCGCACGTGCAATCCCCACCGTGCGCTGAGGAAGTCGTCGAGCTCCGTGCTGCGGCGCCGTGCTCCGGCTCGGATCACGATGTGGCTGTCCGTTCGCCGCCCGGGGTGGCGGAGGCGCGCGTCGTAGGAATGGACCTCACCACTCTTCCGGTAGCGCATCCGGGCCCAGCGATAAGGCAGCCCGAATGCCGCGCGTGCACCCAGGACGACCGCTGCCCGGTCCGCGTCGAGGCTGAGGAACACGATGCCGCGGCGGCCCGTGTCATCGACGGAGTACAGCCGCACGTTGGTCTCCAGGAAAGAGCCCAACCAAGGGACCGCGGGACCGCGGCCGATCCCTGCGCCGACCATCCGGAACGGGATCAGCCCGACATACGTGACCCCGTCGAGGGTGTCCGCTCTGGTGCCGGGCGGCATCCGGTGCGCGACCTGCGCCGGGTCGACCGCCCAGTGCAGGAAGGTCAGGTCCCGCCAGCTCTGGTTCATCATCACCGGCCCGGTCAGCTCCGGTGCGGCCGAGGAGACGGGCTCGGCGTCTGCGTGGCTCACGTCTGCATCCTAGGAGCGAGGGCGAATCCGTTCGGTCCGAGGGGTGGTCAGCGGTGCCCGGCCCCGGTGTCAGGGAGCACGTCGCGCCATGAGTGACCAGGGGCGAACCCGAGGAGGTCTCGCGCCTTGTCGATGGAGTAGAACGTCTCGTCACGCTCCATCTCCGTGCGCACGTCGACCCCGTCGTAGAAGCGGCGCCGGATCTCCTGGGTCGTCGCGCCCACGGACAGGTCCGCGTTGGCGACGTTGAAGACCTCGTAGCCCAGCCCGTCGACCTCTAGGCAGCGTTGCACCATCTGTGCGAGGTCGCGGGTGTCGATGTAGGCGAAGATGTTGCGGCGCCGCACCGCCGGATCGGCGATAAACCCCGGGAACAGCTCCGCGTACTCGTGCGGCTCGATGACGTTGTTGATCCGCAGTCCGTAGATGTCTGCGCCGGAGCGGGACTGGAAGGAGCGCGCGGTCACCTCGTTGGCGACCTTGGACATCCCGTAGGAGTCCTCGGGAACCGTGGGGTGGTCCTCATCCATGGGCACGTAGTCCGGCCGCCGCTCGCCCTGGGCGAAGCAGATCCCGTAGGCCGTCTCCGAGGACGCGAAGACGATCTTGCGCACTCCGAGGCGAGTTGCCGCCTCGAGCACGTTGTAGGTGCTGAGCACGTTCGCCGCGTAGGTCGCCGCGTCCGGCCTGAGCAGGATCCGCGGGACGGCGGCGAAGTGCACGACGGCGTCGTAGGCAGGCTTCTCGGGCAGGTCCAGCTCCTCGAACGTCGCGAGGCCGGCCAGCGCCGAGTAGGTCTCCCCGGCGTCGGTCAGGTCGACTCGAAGGTCGGCGACAGCTGGGTGCTCCAACGGGACGAGGTCGGCGTTGGTGACATGGTGGCCCTGTTCGGCGAGGAACGGGGCGACGTGCTTGCCGGCCTTGCCGCTGCCTCCGGTGAAGAAGATGCGCATGACCCGATCAAACCATCCCAGCCGCGCT